>DAOUGF010000939.1:0-7248 GCA_034429295.1 Chloroflexaceae bacterium | reverse complement strand
CCGAGAGGTTCGTCGTCTCCAATTCCACCGTCGCCGTCTGGCTCACCGGCAGCGTCACAAGGCCGGCGAAGGCCTCCGGCGCGCGGAGGGCCGGAGGGGCCGGCGTGGTGCGTAGGCGGACGATGGCCGGCGCGCTCAGGGGTTCGCCACTGCGGTCGGGCGTATCGGCGGCGACAGTGATCGTGTAGAGGGTGGAGGGGCGCAGCGCGGGGGTGAGGCGCACTTCGGTCTCGCTCACCTGCAGCGGCAACTCGTCCACCGGCGGCTCGACGCTGATCCCCGCCCGCAGGGCGGCCTCGTCCATCGGAGTGCTGAAGACGAGCCGGATCGGCTGGCCCGGCGCGAGCAGCTGGCCCTGCCCGGGGAACACCGCCACCAGCCGGGGCGCCGGCTCGATCTCGAAGCTCCAAGGCTCGACCGGTGGCGCGCCAAGCTCGCTGCCCGGCGGCTCCACCAAGCGCACGGTGTAGCTAGTGCCGTAGGCCCAGCCATCCTGGGGCGTGAAGGTGATCACCTGGGTGGCCCCGATTTGGGCGGTAGCCAGCTCGCCCGATATGGCTGGCTCGATCTGCAGGGTTTGGGCGAGCAGTCCCTCGTCCAGAGGCGGGGAGAGGCGCAGGGTGAGGGGCGTGCGCGGGCTCACCCAGCGGGCGCCGTCGGTGGGCGAGCGCTCCACGATGTTTGGCCAGCCGGTGGTGAAGCTCCAGCTGAAGGGTGCACCGAGCTCCACGCCTCTGAGGTCGGTGAGGCTGGCGTCGATCCTGGCCTCGTAGCGCGTCGCCGGTGCCAGCGGCGCTGTCGGCCGCAGCAGCAGCGTTCGCTGGTCGAGCCAGAGGGCGCGGGTGCTCACCGGCGGGTCGAGGCTGAGTTGGGGCAGCTCGGTGGGCAGGCCGACCCGCTCGGGCGCCACCATGGGCTGGCTGAAGATCACTGCCAGGGCGCTATCGGCCGCTACACCCGTGGCCTGTGGGAGCGCGCTGACGACGGCCGGCTGGGGCGCGGTGCTGAAGCGGACGCTGGCCGACGGCTCAAATGGCTGCCACCAACGGCCGAGGGCGCCGGGGCCGATGCTGACCGTGTAGGTGACATTTGGCGTCAGGGCGCCGAGCGGATGAAAGGTCAGCCTGGTGGCGTCGTCCGACCAGCGCAACTCGCCGGGGGTCGGCGGGTCGATCCGCAGCGCCCTGGCCACGGAGACGCGGTTCACCGGTACGTTGAAGCGCAGCTCGATCGGGGTGCGGGGCAGCACCTCGGTGGCGCCGTCGCGGGGCTCAGAGCTCAGCAGAGTGGGGGTGGGGAGCCAGGGGCTGAGGGGAATAAGCAGGCGCGCGGCGACCGCGAGCGTCAGCGTCAGCGCCGTGCCAGCGAGGATGACCGTCCAGAGGCGAGCCAGTGAGCGCAGCAAGGGCATCGTCGATCCAACCCCTCGTCGTGTGCGCGTCGCCCGGCTAGTATACCACGGCCACCTCTCAGCGTCTCCTTAGTATGCGGGTTGCTTAGGTGTGGTAGGATGATCTCTATTATGACCGCGCGCTCGCGCGCCTATGACTGGAGATGACGTTGACCGACGAGCGAAGGACGGACGCCGAGGACGGCGCTGACGATCTACCACCCCTCACAGAGCTCGACGATGGGCTGCGTGCCGAACCCGCGGACGAGCCGCTGGTGAATCCCTACGATATCGAGCCCGATCCGGCGCTCGAGGCGCCAGCCGATGATGCGGCTGACGCTGGCGCTGTCGCCGCCAACGCCGAGGCCGCCAATGTTGACCGGGGCCGCCCGCCCTTGGCGGTGATCATCGGAGCGGTGCTGCTGCTGGTGGCCATTGGTGCCGGCCTGGCCTTCCTGATCCCCTCCGGCCCCATCCGCGAGGCCGACCAACTCATTCCCACTGCCCCTGCTGTGGACCCTGGCCAGGTGCCCACGGCCCTGCCCCTCCCCCAGGCGGTCGAAGGCGACAGCAGCGATGTCATCGCTGAGGTTGGCGAGGGGGCGATCCTCCGCGGCGATTTTGTCCGCCTCTATCAGCCCGGCGGCAGCCCCGACCAACTGCTCGACCAGCTGATCCAGCTGGAGCTCGTGGTGCAGGCCGCGGCTGAGGAGGGCGTGGAGGTGGATGAGGCCGCCGTGAACGATCAGGTCGAGCAGATCAGGATCGCGCAGGCCGGCGGCGACCAGGCGCTGTTCGAGCAGTTCCTCGCCCAGAATCAGATCAACGGTGAGGAGGAGCTGCGGCGCCTCCTGGGCCGCGACCAGCTCGTCGAGCAGATGATCCTGCGCCACACCACCGGCGAGCAGGCCCATGCCCGCCACATCCTGATCGCCACAGACACTGTGAGCGATACCGAACAGGCCAGGCTGCAGGCCGAGGAGCTCCTCGCAGAGCTGGAGGCCGGCGCTGACTTCGCCACCCTCGCCTTCGAGCACTCCGCTGACACTGGCTCGGCCATGAACGGCGGCGATCTCGGCTGGGCCCTCAAGGGCATGTATGTGCCCGAGTTCGACGAGGCGGTGTTCAGTATGCAGCCCGGCGAGCGGCGCCTGGTGCAGACGCAGTTTGGCTACCACATCATCGAGGTGCTGGAGCCCGCCGCGGTGCAGGGCCTGCAGAGCGTCGATCTACTCCAGACGGGGCCGGGCCAGCAGGCCTTCGCCGATACCTTCATCCCTTGGGTGGAGGGCCTGAAGGCGGCGGCCGACGAGGCTCAGGCGATCAAGATCCTCATCCCCGCCGAGGAATTGGTTGTGGTGCCGGGCCAATAGCTCCGCCTCACCTGCTTATCAGCGCGGTGATGTGCAACCGCCCGCCAGGGGGAGACGTTGATAATGGAGAGGCGCTCTGCCTCTCCATTGTATCTACCCTGGAGGCTGCGATGCCGCGCCCACATCTGCATTTACTCGCGCTGCTTGTCGGCGCGCTGACCCTGGCGGGCTGTATGCCCCAGGCTGCAGCTAACGTCCCGACGCCCCCTGCTCCAACCGTCGCCCCGCCGACAGCGCCGCCGAGCGAGCCGGCGGCGGTCACAGACACTGAAGCGCCCACGGCCGCGCCTACTGCCGTGCCCACGGAGCCGCCGACCGTGGCCCCCACCAGCGCGCCGACCGAAGATTCAACTGTCGCCCCCACGGAGGCGCCGACGACCGCGCCCACGGCTGTGCCGACGGCTGCGCCTACTGCTGTGCCGACCGTCGCGTTGGCGCCTGCCCAAGGAGCGCCCGCCCAGATCCTCTTCCTTCGCGACGGCGACCTGGTGGCGCACGAGGTGGCGACCGGCCAGGAGACGACCCTGGCGGAGGGGGTGACAGGCTTCGCGGCCACGCAGGACGGGGCGCTGCTCGCGCTCACCAGGGGCGAGGGCGCTGCCACTGAGATCTGGGTGCTGCACCGGGCCACGGGCGAGCTGTGGCGGCTCACCGCGAACGAGCGGGCCGAGAGCACCCTGAGTTGGGCGCCCGACGGGACGAGCCTTGTCTATAGCTCGGCGCCGGCCCCGCAGCCCTCCCCGCCCGATTGGCGGAGCTGGAGCGAGTGGTGTGGGAGCGCCGAGGCGCGCCTGATCGAGCTGCCGGCGAGCCAGGAGCCGGTAGCGCCGAGTGCCGAGCAGGTGCTCGGCGCGGGCTGCGAGCCCGCCTTCGGCCCCGACGGCCGGCGGATCGTCTTCGCCAGCCCGCCCACAGGCGAGGCGACAGGACTCGGCTTCACTGGCGCATACAATACGCTGCGCATGGTCAACCGGCGGGGCGAGAACGGTTGGGACGTGGCCATCGCCGATGGCAGCCCGGACCAAGGATATCTGGTCTACAGTCCGGCCTGGTCGCCCGATGCGGGCCAGGTGAGCTACCAGCGCTTCATCGGTTACCGCGCGCTGACCGACATTAACCTGATCGAGAGCGGCAGTTCCTATCAGCGCAACGGCGCGCCGATCGGCGTCGGCGCGGGCTGGCTGCTGCCGCCGCGCTATGCGTCGAGGGGCGGGCTCGTGGCCGTGACCGAGCACAACTTCAGCGACGCCCGCGGTCTCAGCGGCTACGCGATCTGGCGGACGACCGTGCTTCGTCTCGGTGTATCGAGCCAGGTGGCGATGCCCGAGGGCGAGGTCACGATGGGCGCCACCGAGCTCCAACGGCTGTCCTACGCGACGGCCGCGGCCTGGTCGCCCGACGGCGCGGATCTGGTGGTGGTCCTGCCGGCCGGATGGCAGCCGGGGCTCGACGCCAACGAGCCGCGCTTCCTGGGCACGGATCAGGGTGAGCTCTGGCGCTGGCGGCCGGGCGCCGAGCCCGACCAGAAGTTCGCCGGGGGGGTGGACTTCGGCTCGCCGCTGCTCTGGCTGCCCGCCGCGCCGGGAGCCTAGAGGCCGTAGGTGTACTGTTTCATCGCCTTGGCACACTCTGGCGCCTGCTCTCGCGCCCTCAAGCGCCGCCCCCCAAGCTTCAATCTTGAGGGGCGGCTGGACACGCGGTGCAGCAGCGCCGGTGTGCCAACCTCCCATTGCGCCCGGCCGGCGAGCGGGTTGCATGCTATAATGCTGCTCAGCAACATCTATGCGCACAACGCAGAGAGGCCGGCGATGCAGAATTACTGGCACGAGCTCGAGCCAGGCCCAAACGTCCCAGATGTGATCCATACCGTGGTCGAGATCCCGAAGGGCTCGCGCAACAAATATGAGTTCGATAAGCGCAGTGGCGCCTTCAAGCTCGACCGGGTGCTCTACTCGGCCGTGCAGTACCCAGGCGACTACGGCTTCATCCCGCAAACCTATTACGACGACGGCGACCCCCTCGACGTGCTGGTGATGACGAACCTGCCCACCTTCACCGGCTGCCTGGTGGAGGCCCGCCCGCTGGGCATGTTCCGTATGCTCGACAAGGGCCAGCCCGACGATAAGATCCTCGCTGTGCTGCAGTACGACCCTTTCTTTGCAAGTTTCGCGAACTATACAGATCTGCCGCCACACTACCTCAGGGAGGTCGAGCACTTCTTCACCGTGTACAAGGACCTGGAAGGGACGCGGGTAGAGCCGATCGGCTGGGAGCATGTCGATGTGGCGCGCGAGCGTATCCAGTATGCGATCAACAACTACTGGGACATGCGCGCCGGCCGGCTGCTCAAGCGCGGGTAGCGGGCGCTTATGACCTCACGATCCAACCGTTCCCCCGCTCACCGCACCGCCTACTCCGCCGGTGGCGTGATCTTCCGGGTTGTCGAGCAGCAGGTTGAGGTTGTGCTGATCGCGACCGATCGTGGCGGCCGCTGGGGCCTGCCGAAGGGCCACGTGAACCGCGGCGAGACGGCTGAGGCCGCGGCGCTGCGCGAGGTCGCTGAGGAGACGGGCCTCGAGGGCGCGATTGTGCGCCACCTGGCAACGATCGAGTACTGGTTCCGCGCCGGCTCGTCGCGGGTGCATAAGTATGTCGATCTCTTCCTGATGCGCTACGAGCGCGGCGATGTGCGCCCCCAGGAGGCCGAGGTAGACGACGCCCGCTGGTTCCCCCTCGACGAGGCCGTGGAACGGGTCTCCTTCGAGCGCGAGCGCGACGTGCTGCTGCAGGTGCAGTCGATCATGCGCGAGGGCGTGGCGTAGACGATGGCCACCGCCGACGACCGCCGGCAGCCAGCCAAACGGCCGTGCTGCCCGCTTGGCCGTCGGTTTTTCCTTGGTGGAGGCTGAGCATGAGCGACTACACGATCGAGGTGACAGTCGAGGAGGGCCTCGAGGAGTTGGTGACGGCGGCCGGGTTGGAGCTCGAGCTAGTGGAGCGGGCGGTGGCCACGGTGCTGCAGGCCGAGGCGCTGGCTGGCCCGGTCGAACTCAGCGTGCTGGTGACGGACGACGCCAGGCTCCACGAGCTGAACCGGACTTACCGCGGCGTTGACGCGCCCACCGATGTGCTCTCCTTCGGTGACGACGGCGCCGACAGTTCGTTTGTCGGGCAGCCGGGAGCGCCCCGCTACCTGGGCGATATCGCCATCTCCTTTGAGCGAGTGCTGGCCCAAGCCGCCGAGTATCAGCACAGCCCGAGCCGCGAGCTGGCCTACCTCGCCGCCCACGGCGCGCTGCACCTGCTCGGCTACGACCACGAGCGGGGGCCGGAGGAGGCAGCGGCGATGCGTGTCCGCGAGGAGGCCGCGATGGCGGCCCTCGGCCTCAGCCGGTAGGGCTGCAGGATCGGCGCAGCCGATCCTGCAGCTTACTCCAGGGCGTAGAGGCTGCCGCCGCCGGTGACGATGTAGACTCTATCGCCCACCACCGCCCCGCCGCTGGCGACCGCGCCGCGCTCGGCGATCTTGACATTCCAGAGCGGGTCCTCGCCGGCCGAGGGGTTGAAGGCGGCGCAGTGGAGCGCCCCGTTGCGGGCCGAGCCACAGATCTGCAGCGTGCCGTCGGGGTCGGCCGCGATGGCCCGGCCAGAGCGCAGCTGTACGGCCGTCTGGCCGATCTCGCGGCCCGTATCGTCGATCCAGACCAGGCGGGTATCGGCGAATTGGGCGCTGTAGAGCATCCACGCTGTGCCGGCCGCGGTGACGCCGACATCGGTGGGCAGGAACAGCACGTTGCTGGCGCTCCACCCCAGCGCCGGCTGCACAGCCACGCCCACGTCGATACGGCGCCAGGGGATGAGGCTGTGCTCGCTGCGGTAGTAGGTGCGGCCGTCGGCGCCCACCAGGATCAGCGGGTCGGCGAAGCGGGGCTGGTCCGGCACGATCGTGAGGGGGATCAGGCTGCCGTCGGTGGTGCTGAAGGCGCTATCTTTGAGGAAGACCAGCGCGCCGTCGGGGCTGAGGCGGGGCGGGATGTGCTCCAGGTAGGGCAGCCGCGGGTCGCGGCCCACCCAGCGGCCCTCGCCCGCGGGGGTGACGGCCTGCACGGCGTCGATCACGGCGTAGTAGATCGTTCCGTCGGGGCCGACGACGGGGGCCGAGGTGCCCGCGCTGCGGTAGCTGCTCTGGAAGCGCCAGCCGGGCTCGCCAGCCGGCGAGAAGGCGCTCAGGCCACCCTGCCGGTCAGCCACATAGATGGTGCCGTCCGGCGCGAGGGCCGGGCCGCCGATGGGCTCGTGGGCGAGTGGCGCGCTCCAACGCTGCTGCCCGTCGGGGCCGATGGCGTGGAGGGTGCCGCTCAGCGCGGCGACATAGATGGTGCCGTCGGGCGCCACGGCGGGCCCGCCCGAGAGGCCGCCGGGGGCGCTGAACTCCCAGCTGATCGCTGAGACTGTGGGGATGGGAGTGGCCCGCAGCGTGCCGTA
>DAOUGF010000938.1:0-8779 GCA_034429295.1 Chloroflexaceae bacterium | reverse complement strand
CGCAGTACGCGGGGTTTCCAAGGATTCCGGCGATGGCCTGCGCATCGGCGACAGTGACCGGGACGTTCATCGCCGGCGCGTGGGCGTAGCTCCCAACGCCGATGAGCAGCGCGTGTCCCTGGGGGAAAGCCATGGTGGAGGCTCCTTCATTTTTCACGCGATTCGCGCCTGCGGCGCGGGCAAGGGGAAGGCCTTCCCCCTTGCATCCCCCTTCGCCTTATCTCCGCTATCCAAGCTTGGCACAACGAGACGGCGTTCCTTACGCCGGAACACAGAACACTTAATGCTTTACACGAGGAGGGTGCCGGGCAAGCCGAAAACCAACGTACTGATCGCGGTCGTCGGGCGTGCGGTGGTAGCGGTCGGCCGCGCGCAGGGAGATCGGGTGAACGAGCCACGAGCCGCCGCTGAGTGTAAATCGTTTTTGCGCCGGGTCGACATTTTCCTCACGCCCATCATCTGGCTCGTACGGATACGGGCGGTACTCCGAGCGCGTCCATTCCAGGATGTTGCCGGCCAGGTCAAACACGCCTTCTGGTGTCGCCCCTGATGGAAAACAGCCTACAGCGGTTGTGCCCTTGTATGCGTTACCGAAGTTCGCCCGCTCGGCATCCGGCTCTGCATCGCCCCAGGGATAGCTGCGCCGTGCGCTCCCGCGCGCCGCGTACTCCCACTCAGCCTCACTCGGCAGCAGGTATTCGTGCCCGTCGTTCAGGTGTTGGGTGAGCCAGCGGCAGAAGGCGGTCGCTTCGTACCAGCTCACGCCGACCACAGGATGGTTTGGGCGGGCGCTGCCAAAGGGCCCGTCGTCCCAGAACTCAGGCTGATCTTTGTGCCTCCGGCGCTGCCACGATTCCAGTCCTTCGGTCGTTGTGTCATCGCGGGCCAGCCAGGCGCGGGCCGCATCGTCCCACCACGGCGCGGCTGGATCGTAGCCGCCGGCTTCCATAAATAAGCGATACTGTGCATTGGTCACCGGGTAGCGCGCTAGCTCAAAAGCCGCCACTTGGATGGGCTGATCATTTACCAATGTGCGCAGATAGTGCTTGAGCTCATCCTGGTCCACGTCGGGGTAATCGCGCAGGTAGGCCTGGAACCACTCCTCTTGCTGTTCGGCAGCGATACCGAGCACAACCGCTCCGCTGGGGATGCGTACCATGGCTCGGTCAAGCTCAAGGTCACACACGCCTGGTCGTGGGTCGCCAATCACTGCCAGCGTCGCTCCGATCTTCACCAGGTCACGGGCGGGCACCGTGGTCTCACTCAGCGTGTCGGCCATTGCTATGGCGAGGCGCTGCTTGAGCCTGCTGAACAGCGGGTCGCGCTGCTCCAGCCAGCTCCACCCCAGGTCCTCGGCGATCTCCTGGGCCAGCAGCAGGTCAAAGGCGCGCTGCGTGGCGCTACGGCCCGGCTCCTCTACCAGCCGGCTCAGCAGGCGATAGGGCAGATCGAGCGAGCTGAGCGCCACCTGCTCGACGCCAAGCAGGATCGGGCGACGCCAGCGGTCGTCGCTGCGGCGTGCGAGCACCCGGCCGAGCGGATCGATCCCGCCGAGTAGCTCGATCCCGGCCAGGTACTCCTGGAAGGTCTGGTGGGGAAAGGCATAGGCATCGCCTGCGTCGCTGGCCTGGATCAGCCCCGAGCGCAGGTCGGTATACTCCAGGAAGCGGTCAGCGCCGTGGGAAGGGTTGGGATGGCCGCGGCGCTTCAGCTCATCGTCGACCATCGTGCGGAGCACGGCGCGGCTCAGGCGGCCGACCTCATCCTTGCCTGCAGCGCTGTGGGCCTCGTAGGCAGCTTTGCCGAGCAGGGGGCGCAGGCTCTGGGCGTCGGCGTCGGGCAGGCCGATGTACTCCATCAGCGTGCCGTACTCGCTGACCTCCTTGCCCGCGATCTCCCACTGGCCGAGCAGGATGTCGATGCAGCGGCCGTAGAGGCTGGCGCGCTCCTCGGGCAGGCGGCCATCGTTCAGATGGACCAGGGCCATCACTGTCATCATTAGCGGCTGGCGCCCAAAGCGTCGCAGGTCCTCGCGGGTTCTGAGCGCCCGGCTCAGGCCGGCAATACGGTCGTCGCGCCACTCGGTGGGGCGGGCGCGCAGCTCGGCGACAGTGTGATACCAGGCGCGCACGAAGGCGTGCATCTGGCCGAGCGTCCAGTCAGCCAGGGTCGCAGTGGGCCAGCCGGGCAGCTGCCAGCTGGTATTGCGCTCGCCTTCGTAGGCGCGTACGCGGCAGGCGACGACGATACGGCAGGCCGGATAGCGCTCGGCGAAGGAGCGCACCGCCCGCACGACCTTGCGCCGGGACTCCGCGCCGGCCACCTCGTCGAGGCCGTCGAGCAGCAGGATCACGCGCCCATCCTCGAGTTCCTCGTGAATGGCGGTGGCCAGGCCAGCGTTGGCGCCCTTCGGCTGCAGGTGGTCGACCAGATACTCCCAGAGATCCTCGGCGTTGCCTTGGCGAGACGCGTCGGTGGCGAAGCGCTTCGCCAGCGGCAGCAGCGGCGCGAAGATCGGCAGCAGGCGTCCGGCCGTCCAACCGGGCAGCGTGGCAGAAAGATCGGCCTGTTGGTCGAGGCCGGCGTTGGCCAGAGAGTAGGCCAGGTAGCGCAGGGCGGTGCTCTTGCCGCTGCCCGGCTCGCCGAGCAGCACCAGCTGCGGCGCGGCGGCGATGGCCTCAGTCACGAACTCTGGGCCGTAGAAGGTGAGCGTGTCGGCGACCTTTGCGTAGCGTGCGATGCGCTCCTCGGAAGTGGCATCGATGCGGTTTGGGCCGCCGACAAAGAGGAAAGCCTTTTTGCCGGCACGGTGACCAGCGCCAGTAGAGCGATCGATCGGGGTCCAATCACCGTCCGCTTCATCTACTGTGTCATCGAAGCCGTCAGGGAACACCGGCTCCACCAGTGCGCGCTGCTCCTGGGGCAACAGGTGGTCGCCCGTGTGCTGCGCAAGAAACTGAGTTGCATCAAACTCGGCGAGATCCGAGCGGGAAAGCCGTTCTCGGGGTGCGCTGCCCGTCGTCGCCAGCTGCATATAGACCTGGTCGAGTGCAATGGTGAGGTTGTCGGTGGTACTGCGCTGCTCGTAGATCCCTTGCAGCGGCACGCTGCGGCAGCGGTGGGCCAGGCGGGCGAGATAGTCGGCGAGGAGTTCATCGTCGCGCTTGCCCTGGCGCCCGTCGATATAGACCGTTGCCCGCGCCCCACTCCCGACAGCGACGGCGTTGCTGTTGGTGATGTCACCGACGCTGATGCGGTCGGCGGATGCCTCGGTGAGCCCGAGCCGGGCTTCCAGCGAAGCGATCAGGCTATCAAGGACAGCGCCCTGGGCTGGATCAGTAATGGTTACACGGAGGGCGCGGAGGGTGGCGAGCTGGGCGGCTGGATCGCTCATAGCTGGGCTCGTAACTACGAGTAGGGTGAAGGCGCATGGAAAAAGCAGGGCAGATTATGATCGCATGGTGCAGTCTTGCATCACGATTGTCAACAGAAAGTCCACGCCCTCTTGGCCGTGGGTTGGAGAGCCCGTGACCGTTTCGTGCTCCTCTTCACCGTTCGCACGAAGTCGACGCACTTCTGGGCAATGCAGCCGAAGTGCGGCTTCCAGTTGCGTGTGCCTTTGCGTAGCTGCACCAGGTTGGCCAGAGGTACTTGGGGGAAGACGTACCAGCCGGATGGCGCCGCGCGCTGGAGCACGGTGAAGAACTCGCGCTCAGCTTGGCTCAGCAGGTAGCGCTGCCGGACGTATGGCAGTGGTGCTGCTGGTTGGAGTGCTTCCTGCTCCTCCAACGGCGGTGATGGTTCAACGGGCAGCCGAGACTTGTCCGATCTCGGACCGCGCCCGCGGCGCGCCACGATGAATAGGCGAAAGCGAGCGTCAGGCAGGCGGGAATCAGCAGCGCGAGCAGGGGGAAGTGACCATAGATGCGAAGGTTACTCTACTTACTGTGCCTTCTGAAGTGTGCCCTCGGCGATCATACGCTCAAACTGAGCTGCAACGAGGCCAGGCTCAGCGCCACCATAGATCAGCGTGCCCAACTCGATGTTCAGGTTGAGGGCGTGGTCGGTGAGGTTGGCGCTCGAGATGAAGAGGAGCCGGTCATCAGCGATCGCACACTTCGCATGCAGCACGCCGGTGTTGCCGTTGCCATCTACCGGTCGCTTGTCGCTCGGCCAGACGTAGATTGTCGCGCTCTGGGCCACCTCGGCGCCCAGAGCCTTGATCGTGTCGTAGGCCATCTTCTGGCCGCTTGGCTCGGGTGCCTCGACACAGATGCGAATGCTCACCCCGCGCCCCGCGGCCCGCACCAGAGCCGCAGCGATCGCCGGGATCTTGTAGACGGCGAAGCTGACGATCAGCAGGGTTCGCTTCGCGCTGTTGATCACCTGGAGTAGCGCCTGGTCGGTGCGGCGCATCGAAACTCGGCCAGCGAGCGGCCCGGTCCAGACAAGCTCAATAGATTGGGCTTCCCGTATCGTTCGCGTGGTCACAGCGGCGGTGCGGAGGATGAGTGCAACCTCTCTCGGCGTCATGTCGGGAGCGCGAGTGCTCCACATCTGGAGGAAGTCGCTGACCAATGCACGCGCCTCCGGCTGCGGCACGACCTGGAGCGTACGATAGCGCAGGGCTTCCCACTCACCTCCGGCTCCGCCCGCAATCGCTACGGCGAGGCTCTGCAGCGTCCCCACCGGTAGCCGCTCGGCGAGCCGTGCCGCTGAGGCGATGATCTCCTGCTGAGAATCTGCCATCGCTTATCGCTCCATCGCCGCCGCTCAGCTAATCGGCCACGGCCGAGAAGTAGGCAAGCTTATCCTCCTCGATCGTTGTGACCAGGGCCGAGCGGTCGAGATATTTATTCCCCCGCTCGCACGAGGTCTCCGGTGCAAACAGGCACGCGTGGCAGGCCGCCGCGTGCACCGTCGTCCCCCGCTCGCTCGGGGCATGCTCGGCACAGAGCGGGTCGGAGGCGCACTGCACTGCGTCGCGCAGTGCCGCCAGGAGGTGCCGGCGGAGCTGGTTCGGCTCTCCGAGGCTTACGAGCCCGCCGAGGGTACCCTCGCTGTCTGGGGCCGCCGTGTAGATCAGCACGCCGGCCATCGGCTCGGACGATGGGCTGCCTTCGGTTGCCGACCGTGCGTAGATCCGCTCTCGTAGACTCGCGGCGGTGTACCCGCACTCCAATACGAACTGGCGCATCAGGGCGTGGGCGAAGCTATGAAGGAGCACATAGCGCATCCCGGGGAAGCCGGCCTCGTGCGGCTTGAGGTTCCGCGCTTGTCGCCAGCGCATATGCGAGAGAAGGAACTGCTTTTCACGCTCCTTCACCTGCGCGCCTGTCAGCCAATCCTGGATCGCCGTCTCATCGAACTGAACGAAGATGCCCTCGCCCCGCACCTCGGCCGCTGGCACCCACGTCGGCGGCTTACGCGAGAGTGGCGCCCGGCGGCTCTCCCCGGCGTCCGGTCCACTTCCCAGTTCGCCCGGCGCGTCGATCCGCGTGAAACCGATCAGCGCCCGCACCTCCCGCAGCCGCTCCACAAGGACGACCCGCTTCAGCAGGTCTCCAAACCCGTCGGGCGTCGCGACCTCGCGCAATCGGAAGTCTCTGCTAGGCGTGTGGCTCTCCGGCTGAGAGAACTTCTCCCACTCTAGCTGCTTCAGATCCGCGGGGTCGTCCTGAGTGCCGTTCTGGTCGTTGGCCCGCTTGCGCTGGATCTCCTTCCAGATTTCGCTGTCGCTGTAGCCGATAAATGGGGCAAAGTCGGCCGGGGACCAGGAACGGACGAGGGCGATCTGCGCTTCCTCCTGGATCATCTGGAGCTTCGCCCACTTCTCCTCGACGAGCTGTGCGAGCTTTGCTGACTCGGTGGGGATGGCCAGGGCCGTCACCGTATCGGCGAACCAGAGGTTGGAGGCACCAAGGAGGATCGTCTTCACCTGCTGATCGCACGGCTGCTCCGCGAAATCCCGCAAATGGGGCCGCCGGCCGCGGCAGTGGGGCATGCGCGCCCTGCCCTCCTCGCCGAAGGCCTCCGAGAGGCGGCGCGGCTTGGAGTCGCAGGCGTCGCAGCGGATCTCCAGGTCGCGAGCCTCGCCGCTCGGCCCATACTCGATCAGCCGTAGCAGCGACGAGCAGGTGGTCGGCCCCCGGTGCGCAAACTCCACCCAAGGGAAGTCGTCCAGATGCCCGTTCTCGCAGGCCACTAGAAAGCGGGCGGGGACGGCCACCGGCTTCTTGTCCTTGTCGCAGTTGACGTGGATGTATTGAGTGCGCTCTGGGTGGAACGGGTCGTCCTTGCGCTCGAAGAGCCCGCTGCTCAGGGGCGCCAGCCGCTGGCAGCGCGGGCAGAGCATCCAGCGCGGGAAGAGGGCCACCGGGATGCCGATGCGCATCAGCTCGCTGAAGGGGTCCGGCGAGCCGGCGGTGGATTGTGGCGCCGGCGGCGACAGGAGTTTCTGCACCTGCGAGCCGAGCTGCCAGCGGACGGTGCGCAGCAGCCGCTCCTCGTCGATCACTCGGGCCACTCCGCCGTCAACCGTCCAGTCCTCAAGGCCCATCACCAGCACCGAGAGGTGCGGCAGGTCGATCAGCGAGCCGACCCCGTAGCTGAAGACGACCTGGCTAGGGCGCACCTCGCCGAGACGGGGGTGGGGATATTTTGGCATCGGGTTATTCCTCCGCTTCGACTGGCGCCGCTTTCGCCGCCTCCGGGTAGCTCCAGGGCTGGTGCGCGCCATCGAGGCCGCCATCGTCGAGCACCAGGTTGACGGTGGGCTCGACGTCGCGCAATGAGTTCAGGCAGGTGAAGAGGTCCCAGTCGTCGTTGCCGGGCATCTCGAGAAGGCCCACTGTGGTGCCGTCTTCCAGGCCGCGGTAGCCGAGCTTTGCGCCGACCGTTGCTGTCACGCGGTTGGCCCAGTGGTCTAGGCGGGCCTTCAGCCCGTCCTTCACCAGTTCGGCGCGCTGGCTGTCGGCGACGAAGCTGGCCCGCGCCACAATCGCGTCCAGCGCTTCCTCGACGACCTGGGCGGCAGGCGACATCTTGCTCGCCCCATGGTTCGGGTTGTACTCGTGCTCGGCGAGCCGCGTCAGGGCCACCAGCACCGCGCTCAGCCCACGGTCGATCGCGCGCGGCGAGAACGGGGTAACTGATAGGGCCTCCACATACTGGTAGAAGGTGGCGTGATAGTGCTTGAAGCGCTCGTAATGGCTGAGATCCCGTGGCCGCGCCCAGTTGTAGACCGTGGCGACGAGGCCGGGCTTGCTACGGCCCACGCGGCTGGTCGCCTGGATGTACTCGGCCGTCGCCTTGGGCTGTCCGCCGACCACCATCAATCCTAGCCGGCCGACGTCAACGCCGACGGAGATCATGTTTGTGGCCAGCAGCACGTCGATCGGGTGTTTCGCCGCGCGCTTGCCGCCCCTCTCGGGCTTCCGATTGGGGTCGAAGGGTGTCTCCAGCCGGTCGAGCATCTCCGGGATATCGGAGGCGCTCAGGCGCGAGGTCAGCTCCTGGATGTTCCACGGCTCGAGGAAGCGGCGCACGAGCCCGCGTTGGTTCATCTTCTTCAGGCGGGTGCTGACAGTGTCGTCAGTGGCCCGGCGCATCGCCGCCAGTTCCCGCAGAGCGTTGAAGTAGCCCACTAAGGTCATGTACGGGTCGATGTCCTTGGGGGCTTCCTTGCCGAGCTCTTCGTAGAGCTGCTGCGCGGCCGCGAGGAAGGCCACATAGCTCTGGATGATCGCCGTCTTGTGGCGAACGCCCGGTGCACAGATGCCGATATAGCGCCGCCCCGGATACTCATCGCTGGGTGGCCGCTGCACGGAGAAGAAGTTGTGCCCAGCGTCCAGCCCCTGCGGCGGGAAGATGTTGACCTGCCGCAGGAAAAGGCCGTGCACCTGCTGGGCGGCCCTGCGGATAGTCGCCGTCGAGGCGATCACCTTCGGGCGGATGTGCTTATCGCCGAGCCGCCATGTGGCCAGCTGGTCAACCGCCGTCTCGTAGAGCCCTACCAGTGTGCCCAGCGGGCCGCTGATCAGGTGTAGCTCGTCCTGGATGATCAGGTCCGGCGGCCGCAGCTGGAGCACTCCCTCAGTCAGCACCCGCGCCGGTGGCACCTGCATCGCCTTGATCGCCGGGTGGCTCTGGACATTGTGCTCCATGTCGGGCGTCAAATAGCCGTGGCGCTCACAGTAGCCGCTCACGCGGCCGAACAGCGCCGCCGTGCGCCCGTTCCAGGGCATCTGGGCAAACTTATCGACCGTGGCGATGAGGAGCGACGGCAGCCGGTGGTAGATCTCCTCGTCGACCACCATCACCGGCAGCCCTTCGCCGGGCGACTGCTTGTAGTTGAAGGGGCACCCGCTCATCAGGCTGCCACAGTAGGTCAGCACGCGGCCACGGCCTTGCTCCGGCAGTTCGGCCGCCAGGTCGCGCCCCGGTTCGATCTCAGTGCCGCACCAGGGGCAGTGCTTGAGTTGGTAGGGCGTGCCGCCGCTTGCGTTCCCACCCTTCTTGAACTGCCGGATCGCCTCCTCGGCATCCTTGACCCAATTCGGCGTCGAGCGTTGGCCGACCCAGAGGCCGATGCGGAAGGGTTCGTCGCCCCAGCGAGCAGGGTCCTCACGCCGGATGACCTCGCAGGCGCAGATCAAGGCTGCAGCGCGCTGGAACTGCTGGAGCGTCAGGAGCCGCAGGGTGTAGCGCATCAACACGGCAACGCCGGCCATGCCGTTGCGGTCGCCAACGACGCCCTGGAGCCGGCGGATGGCGAGAG
>DAOUGF010000937.1:0-1626 GCA_034429295.1 Chloroflexaceae bacterium | reverse complement strand
GAGCCGGCGCGACGCGCCCGGATCTCCCTGTAGAGATCGAGGGTCGCCGGCTCGGGCTCGGCGCCGAGCTCCTGTCTGAGGAGGGCGGCGCATTCATCGAACTGGCGGAGGGCGGCGGAGCGCTGGCCGGCGGCGGCGTAGAGCTCCATCAGCGCGCGGTGGGCTGGCTCGTGGAGCGTATCGAGCGATAGCCAGCGGCGGGCGTACCCGATCGCGGCGCTGTGGGCCTCGTGCTCACGGTGGTGGGCGATCAGCGGCTGGAGCAGCTCGCCCAACTGCTGGCGGAAGGCTTCGCGCTGGAAGAACAGCCACTCATCGAAGGCTGGGCTATCGGCAAGGCTGAAGCTCGACATAAAATCGTCCCGGTAGAGCTCAGCGGCCTCCGTCAGCGCCGCGAGGCAGGAGTCGCAGAGCTGGCCCGGCGGGTGGCTGTGGCGGCGGGCGGCGGCGATCTGGGCCTGGAAGGCGGCCACGTCGAGCCTCAAGGCCACTTGATCGTTCCAGGCGACCTGCCGGCGATCGACGAGCAGCAACTCCTCGCCGAGGGTCGATTTGAGGATTGAGAGCTCGCGGCGCATGTTGTTTCGCGCGCTGGCGGGCGTGAACTCAGGCCAGAGCAGCGCCAGCAGACCGTCGCGATCCTGGGGCTTCCGGGTGACGGCCAGGTAAGCCAGCAGCGCCAGGGCTCTGGAGCGGCGCAGAGGTATACGCTGACCTTTGCGCTCGATGCGCGGCGCGCCGAAGAGTGAGACCTGAAGCATGGTCGTCCCTCGTGCGAATGGGGCATTGCGCATGCAGCATGCGGCCGCCGCGTGCTACACCTTTCCCGCTGCGTCATGGCCAAACAGGCCGCATCGGCTCTGGCGCTGGGTTGAGAAGCGCCACGATGGTGCTAAGCGCCCTGGCCTATCTTCGCGTTGGGCCTTTCTGAGCTATTCCTGTGATTCTGTCGGGTGGCGCCCCAATTGTATGTGCCTCAGCGCAAGCTTTCAACTGGCTCAGGAGATGCGGCATCTTCGCTTGTGAGCTGATGTCGCTTCGCCGCCGGCAGGCTCGCCGGATGTGGTGGGGAACGTCGCCGGTACATTCTGGAGAATGACAGGGGGAGCGTTAGGGGAATAACACGGCTCTATGCTGCACGTAGTGACTAATGACAACGAGCCGCAAGGAGAAGCCGTGAAATCTATCAATCATATCGTCACCCTGCTCAGCGCCATCGCGCTGGCAGCGCTTTTGACCATCCCGTTCGCGCGAGCGGAGCCGAACTCGAATTATCGCCCCCTTCCTGAGGCAACTGCGCAGGCGAGCGCGGGCTCCGTGAGCGATGCCAGCGAGCTTGTGCCCAGCACTGTAGATCTGGGGCTCACCGTGGCGCCGAGCAATCCGCAAGTGATCGCGGCGCTCGTGGAGCAGCACAACGCGCTCCGCGCCCTGATGAGCGTGACGGTTGCACCGTCCCACCCGGCCGAGATCGCGGCGCTGCTGCAGCAGGAGGCGCTACGGCGGAAGCTGGCTGTGGAGGTGGCGCCGTATCACCCGGCCGAGATCGCGGCGCTGATCCGCGAGTACGAGGCGATGGAGTAGCTCGCCGATGGCGGCGCCGCGAGGCAGCTCCAGCTGGCCCGC
>DAOUGF010000936.1:0-1898 GCA_034429295.1 Chloroflexaceae bacterium | reverse complement strand
GTGCGGCGCCTGTCGTCCCAGCCCCGCCGTGATGCACCACTGCCGCCATGCGTGGGAAGAGCCAGCTGTGGGGGATGTGATCCACGCTGAAGACATGGGCCGGCAACTGCCGGCCGGCCCCGATACCGGCCCAGCCGCTCTGGAGCACGCCTCGCTGGCCCGACTGCTCCAGCGCCGCCAGCACCAGCCGCAGCGTCGCCTCTGGGTCCTGCATGGGCATGCTGCCGAAGCCCACGTAGACTGGGGCTGAGCCGCGCTCCAAAAACGCCAGGAGCTCGGCGGGAGGCTGCCAACCGGCCGGTGGGTCGCTGAAGAGATAGCCAGTGACCTGAATGCGCGCCGGCCAGTCTGCCGGCCGTGGCAGTACGGTTGGGCTATAGGCGTAGTACAACGGTGTCCCAGCCAGCTCCTGGCGCTTAAGCGGGCCGAAGAATGGCAGCGCTGGCAGTCCAAGCTCCTCGCGGCGCTGCCGGTTCGCCGCAGGGCGCTGGAGCACCTGCCAGAAGAGCTGCTCGGTCAACAGGCCAAGCGTCCAGTTGACCAGGGGGTGAAAGCGGCGCCCCGCGCCGAAGAGCGGGCCGGGGAACTCCTTGGTTTTCACCCAGGGGAAGGGCGCTACCTCTGCGCACGGCAGCCCCAGCTTCTCGGCCACATTGTAGGCCCCGAAGACCGATGCCCGGTAGATGATCGCATCGACACCCTGGGCGGCCTGCCAGACATCCCGGTTGATCTGGGCGGCCATGGCGCGCCGCTGCTTCATCGCCTCGCGGATGAGCTTCAGCGTCTGGCCCTTCTCGATCGCGGCCGTGGCGTCCTGATTATCGGGGGCGCGGAAGCTGAGCGTGTAGCCTAGCTTGGTGAAGGGCACGCCATAGTCCGCGGCCAGGTTGGCGAAATCAGGCGGCGCCGCGAGCAGCACATCGTGGCCGGCCTGTATGAGCCGGACGCCGAGCGCCACAAAGGGTTGGATATCACCCTGTGAGCCAAAGCTGAAAAGCGCGATTCGCATCGGAGACCTCATTCCTATATGAGATGCCGTAGCATCGTCCGCAGTTGCTCAGGCATCGTGGAGCACAGTGAGCCAGTGCTGGACAGTGGCTGGATCGAGACGCTGGAGCGTCCCTGGCGCTACCCCGACCACACGCTCAAGTGCCTCAAGATAGGCGCTATGGACCGCTAGAACTGCGTTGCGGTACGCGAGTTCGGTATGGGATGCAGCGTAGTTGTGATGGAGACGTGCCAGGTGGTCTTGCAGCCCGTGGATGAGCGCCAGAATGATATCCCCGACCTGATCGGGCTCGCTCGCTGACATGCACCCTTCACGTAGCCCCTGGTGGACGATGCGGGTCAAGAGTGGGCCAAGGCGAGCCAGCGTTGCAGCGCGCACTTTCTGCCGCACAATCGCGTTGTCATCCTGGTGCCAGCTGCGTAGCAGCGCGAGCATGAGCGGTTGGCGAGCAGATTTCCACTCTACCATCAGGGCGAAGAACTGCTGGAACTTGGCAATGGCTGGTAACTCAGGGGCGTCGGCGAGCTGGGTGACGATCTGCTCGAGCTCGTCGAGGCTCCGCTCCACGAGGGCTTCGAGCAGGGCGGGCTTGGTGCGAAAGTAATGATGTAGGGCGCCTTTAGAGATCTGGAGCGCCTCGACGACATCTTGGATCGTCATCTGCTCGTAGCCGATCGTCTCGATCAGGTGTTGAGCGACGTCGAGGATCTGGTTGCGCCTCTCGGCGTGCAGGCGCGGATTAACTGTACGAGCCATCGGGTTCCTAAAAAATAATCCGGACGCCGGTTTATTTATCAGGAGAGAGTATATCCGGGGAGTAAGGCGCTGTCAATTGGTGGGGGTCAAGGTCCGGTGCTGCTCCAAGTAGGCCGTGGCTAGCATGTGGACA
>DAOUGF010000935.1:0-8102 GCA_034429295.1 Chloroflexaceae bacterium | reverse complement strand
GTTCCTCCCGGAAAGCCTTCGGCTGAGGGAGGCTCAGTATAACACAGTGCGCCAAACGCCCATAGTCTGCGGGCGAAGGGCAGGGCATGAGCAAAGCCCCTGGAGCTCTGCCCCGAACCACCTGCGCGGTGGGTAGGATGCGAGCGGGCTCCGCCCCTCGCGCTCCCCGCCGAGGTCTGGGGCGTGGCCCCGTACCAGTACCACCTGCACGGTGGGTGGGGATGCGGGCGGGCTCTGCCCCCCGCGCCCCCCGGCAAAGGTGCAAGCGCTTCGCGCCACTTCGTTCGGCGCCCCTCTGCACACCCCCAAGCCGGAGGGCCGTGCTGCGCCTCCGCCCGGCGGCGTACCCGTCTCATTGTCGGGCAGAGCCATCCGCTTCGGCTGGCGGCAGATCTGCGGTCGGGGTGGTGTGCGGGCATCGGTTGTGCCGCCCGCCTCCGCACAACGGGTTCAGGAAAGTTTGGCGGCGGCACGCCGTAACGAACAGGGCGCAACCAGCGGGTGAGCGCAGTGGCGCTCGCCCAAGGCTCAAGCCCGACGATGAGACGAGGTAGCAGATCAGCGGCAGCACAGCACTGGCTTCCGACTTGGGGTCCAGGGGCAAAGCCCCTGGCGCGGGGGTGTCGGGGGGCAGGCGTCCGCCCCCTGACAAATCAAGCGGGCGCGGGGCGGCGCCTCGCAGGTAACGTGTCCCAGCGCTTGGGGAGAGCGAGGGGCGGCAGCCGCCCCTGGACGTTGCATCAGCCATGCCCAACCGCCCCCAAGCTTGAAGCTTCGGGGGCGGCCTAGAGGCGGCAGTATAACTACCGACTACCCCAGATAGCCTGCCGGGTCCATGCGCCCCTCGGCGAGCGCCCGCTTGAAGATCGCGATGCTCTCAGCCACGCCCTGCTCAAGCGGCGTGTAGGTGAGCGAGCCCAACGCGGCCCGCAGGCCGGAGTCGTCATACTCGGCGGGGAAGGGCAGTGGCGGCCCTGCGAAGCTGATCTGGCCTCGCGCCGCCGGCTCGGCCGCCTCGATCGCCGCGACGATCGCCTCCATCTCTACCACGCTGCCCCGCAGGTTAAAGACCGCGGCGCCCTCGAACGGCGCCCGCGCGGCCTGGATGAAGAGCCGGGCCGTATCGTCGGCGTACTGCAGCGCCTGCCGGCCGCTGAAGGGGATCTGGAAGGGCTTGCCGGCCGCGGCCGCCACCATGGCCCGCGTCGGGCCGGAGGTAAGGCCCTGGTCGCGCCCCGGCCCGTAGATCGTGTAGGGGCGCAGCCCGATGCTGCTGATGCCGTCGTCGAGCCAGTAGATCCGCGCCGTGCCCTCGTTCGCCTGCTTGTAGACGCCGTAGTGGTTCTGCGGGTTGTGGGGCGCGTCGTCGCTGAGCGGGCCCTCGCCGTACTCCTCGCCGCGCCCAAACACTGCCACGCTGCTGGCGTAGGCCAATCGCTTGATCCCGGCTCGCTTCGCCGCCTCGAACATATTCACCGTGCCCACCACGTTCACCCGCGCGCCGAGCGAAGGATCGGCCTTGCAGAAGGGCACCTGCAGCGCCGCAAGGTGGACAATGTGGGTCGCCCCCGACTCGGCCACCGCCCGCTCCACAGCGGCCAGGTCGGCGATATCGCCCTGGATCAGGCGCACCCGTTCCAGCTCCTCGTCGCCCATCAGCAGCCGCAGGCGATGCATGCTGCCGCCGAGGTCGAAGATCGTCGTGGGCACGCCCTCCCGCGTCAGGTTGCGCACCACCCACGCGCCGATGCACCCCAGGGCGCCCGTCACCAGAAACCGCTCCTCTGCCATGATCGCTCCTTAGGCACCTATGGGCCGCCCTATGGTTCTCCTGACGGGTGGCCGTCGTCCACTTACAGACGGTAAAAGCGGGCCGCGTTCTCGGTCCAGAGCTTGCGCTGCGCCGCGGGCGAGAGCTGCGCCGTCAGCTCCTCCAGCGTCTCGACCCAGCGGCGGTACGGGGCCGCGTGCAGCACCACCGGCCAGTCGCTGCCGAAGGCCACCCTGTCCTCGCCAAAGACAGCGAGGGCGTGAGAAATATACGGCGCGATCTGCTCAACAGTCCAGCCGGTGTGGTCGGCCTCCGTCACCACCCCGCTGATCTTACAGATCACGTTCGGCAGCTCGGCCAGCTCGGCCAGCTGCGCCCGCCACGGCTCGATCTGCCCGTCGCGGATGCCCGGCTTACCAATATGGTCGAGCATAAACTGGACCTCGGGGCAACGACGCACCAGTTCGATCGTGGGGCCGAGCTGCGGGTGGTAGATGCAGAGGTCGCAGCTGAGGCCATAGTCGGCGAGCTGCCGCACGCCCTCCACAAAATCGGGGCGCAGGCAGAAGGCCGGGTCGGCCTCGCCTTGGGTGAGCCGGCGCACGCCCCGCACCAGCGGGCTGATCCGCACCAGATCGTCGAGGTAGCTCCGCACCCGACGCCCATCCTCCAGCGGCGCGTAGGCGACGATCGCCCGTAACCGCGGCTCCTCCGCCGCCAACTCGGCCACGATCCGCGCCTCGGTGAGGCCGTAGGCTGGGGCCACGTCCACCTGCACATAGACAAAGCCGGCGATATCGATCCCGGCGGTGTGGGCCCGGTACTCGGCCAGGCCGTACGGGCGGTTCAGCAGATCGTTGCCGTCCAACCAGGGAATACGCATCCTGGCCGGGTCCCAGAGATGGACGTGAGCATCCACGATCGCCGTCGGCGGCATCCTACGCCTCCCTCATCAACAAAGCACCCCCAAGCCTAGTGGTGCAGTTCGGCAGTGGGTTGGGGGTTTGTGACGACCGACGACCAACAACCGAGGACCGCCTGCAGCTTGCCCGACGGTAGTCCGTCGTCTGTGGTCGGTGGTCCCTACCAGCAACGCACTTGTGGAAAGCCGTACTAACGCCCGCTCACTGCTCAATACTCAACTCCCCGGCGGGATCACCCCGATCGTGAGCAGGATGTTTGCGTAGACGCGCCGCTCGCCGGTGGCGATGGCGAGGGCCAAGTCGGGGCCGCGAGCGGCGTCGTAGAAGGCGAAGCGGCCGAGGGGCTGGAGCTCCAGGCCCGGCAACAACTCGCGGAACTCGCGGAAGATCGGCGGCTCCGGCCCGCTGTCGGGCACCATCACGTGGGCGGCTTCCCCGGGGATAGCCCCGGCCACAACGCGCAGCACATCGGTGACGGTGAGCAGGTCGGGCGCGAGGTTGAGGAAGACGCGGCGCGCCGCAGGGTGGCTGCGGGTGGCGAGGGGATAGTTGCCGTCGGCGATCAGCACTTGGGCGCCGTGGCCGGCGGCGCCGAGGGCTGCGAGGATCTCGGGGTGCAGCAGCTGGTAGGTCAGCATCGTTGCCTCTGCGTTAAGCTGCGATTAGCGGACGTCGAAGGCCCACTCGCCGGCCCGCATCAGCGGCTCGGCGCTGCCGTCGGCCCTGATGCCGTCGATGTCGAGCTCCGCGGAGCCGACCATCAGATCCTGGTGCACGGAGCTGATATTGCCGCCAGCCGCCTCGAACGCCGCGGCATCGAGCTCCTTGCCGCCTTCGAGGGTGAAGCGCAGGGCCATGCCGAGGGCGAGATGGCAGGCCGCGTTCTCGTCGAAGAGGGTGTTATAGAAGAGCAGGCCGGAGCGGGCGATCGGCGAGCGCTCCGGCACCAGGGCCACCTCGCCGAGGCGGGCAGAGCCCTCGTCGGTGGCGATCAGCCGGCGCAGCACGGTCTCGCCGCGGGCGGCGTGAGCCTCCACCACCCGCCCGTCGCGGAACGTGAGGGTGAAATCGTCCACCAGGGCGCCATTGAGGCTCTTGGGCCGCGAGGAGCGCACCACGCCCTCGGCGCGGCCGCGGTGGGGCATGGTGAAGACCTCCTCGGTGGGCAGGTTTGCCACGAAGGGTGTGCCGGCGGCGCTGTGCATGCCGGCGGTGCACCAGATGTGGCCAGGCACCAGGCCGATGGTAAGGTCGGTGCCGGGGCCACGATAGTGGAGGGCGTCGTAGCGGCGGGCGTTGAGCGCGGCGGCGCGGGCCTCAAGCTCGGCCAGATGAGCGCGCCAGGCGGCCACCGGGTCAGGAGTGTCGAGGCGAGTGGCCGCGAAGATCGCCTGCCAGAGCCGGCGGACTCGCTCCTCGGCGGGGACATCGGGGAAAACCTGCGCGGCCCAGCCGTCGGTGGCGGCGGCGACGATCGTCCAGTTGGTGACGCTGTTGCTGATCCGCTCGTACACCGGCTGCGCGTGGCGAGACACAGCCCGCTGCGCGGCGGCCACCAGCTCGACGGGCTGATCGGCGAGCAGGTCGGGATCCTCGGAGGAGATCGAGATAAAGGCGGCGCCGGCGTCGATCTGTTGGGCAAGAACCTCAGACTTCCAGGCCGGCGCGTAGTCAAACGAGGCGGGATCGCGGGAGCCGTAGCGGAAGCGGGCGAGCGCCACCTGATCGTCGGCCCAGAAGACATCGGCGAAGCGGGCGCCCGCCTCGTAGGCGGCGCGGACGATCTGGCGGGCCAGCGGGGCGGCGCCGATATCGGCCCGCACCAGTAGATCCTGGCCCGGCTGCACATTGGCGCCCACCCGCGCCGTAACATCGGCGTAGCGGGCCAGGAGCTCGCTGAACTCGCTCATCGAAGCCTCCTACTCGAAGCGTTGGCTGTCCCACTCCAGCTCGGTATCGCCGATCGCAACGATGTCGCCCTCCTCAAGGCCGGCCTCGAGCAACGCCCGGCTGACGCCCATCGCATCCAGCACGCGCTGCACCCTGTCCACCGACTCGGGCTGGTCGAAGTTGGTCATCTTCACCAGGCGCTCGATCTTGACGCCGCGGACGCGCCAGCCGCCCTCTTCCCGCTCCACCGTGAAGGCGTTCTCGTCCACCTCGGGGAGCGGCCAGGTCAGTGGGGGCTCGTCGGGCGCGACGGGCTCGCGGACGGGGGCCGGCAACTCCCGCAGCAACTCACCCACCCGACGCAGCAGGGCATCGACGCCCTCGCGGGTAGCGGCGGCGATAGGGAAGAGATCTGCGGCAGGCACGGGGAGCTCGCGGCGCAGGCGCGGCAGATTCTCGCGGGCCTCCGGCAGGTCCATCTTGTTCAGAGCCACCACTTGGGGGCGCTCGGCGAGCTCCGGGCGGTAGAGGCGCAGCTCCTCGTTGATCTGGTGGAAGTCATCGAGCGGGTCGCGGTAATCCACGCCCGCGGCGTCCACCACGTGGATGAGCAGGCGGGTGCGTTCGACGTGGCGCAGGAAGTCGTGGCCGAGGCCGACGCCGGCGTGGGCGCCTTCGATCAGGCCGGGGATATCGGCGACCACGAAGCGGTCGTGCACGCCAAGATCGACGATGCCGAGGTTGGGCTGCAGCGTGGTAAAGGGATAGTTTGCGATCTTGGGCCTTGCAGCGCTGATCACCGAGAGCAGAGTGGACTTGCCGGCGTTGGGGAAGCCCACCAGACCCACATCGGCGAGCAGCTTGAGCTCCAGCTCGAGCTCGAGCTCCTGGCCAGGCTCGCCGCGCTCGGCGATACGGGGCGCCTGACGCACAGGAGAGGCGAAGTGCTGATTGCCGAGGCCACCGCGCCCGCCGCGGGCGGCAAGCAGCCGTTGACCGGGGCGAGCGAGGTCGATCTCGTAGCGCTCGCCGTTGATGGTGGCGCGCACCACGGTGCCAGCGGGCACCCGGATCTCCAGATCCTTGCCCTGGCGACCGTGCATGTTGTTCTTGCCGCCGGCGCCGCCGTTCTCGGCGCTGAACTTGCGCTCGTAGCGGAAGCTCAGCAGCGTGTTGAGGCTCGGGTCGGCCACCAAGTAGACATGGCCGCCGCGCCCGCCGTCGCCGCCGTTGGGGCCGCCGAGCGGCACGAACTTCTCGCGACGGAAGGTTGCGGCGCCATCACCGCCCGCGCCGGCGCGCACCATGATCGTCGCGCGGTCGAAGTAGTCCATACTTTACAACAGAAGGCGCCGCAGGGCGCGGCGGACCGCGTCCCTACGGCGCCCGATGGATCAGCGGCCGTCGTTACGCCTTCGTCTCGCCTTCCGGGGCGGCGTCGGGCTTCACAGCGGGCGTATCGTCTTCCTTCACAGCCTTCTTAAACTCACGGATGCTGCTGCCGAGGGCCCCGCCGATACCGGCCAGCCGTCCGGCGCCGAAGATGGCGATCACGATCACGAGGATGATCAGCAGCTCACCCCAGCCGAGGCCGAACATGGCGTACTCCTTGTTTTCCTAGCGGGCCACGCCCCTACAGGCAGAGGCGAAAGCGTGTGGTGCGGGTGTGCACATGCATTATACCCCAGGCCGATGCCGTGTCAACCAACCGTGGCGCCCGGCGCCCCGGCCTTTTAGGGGGCGTTGCCGCCCCCGTACCACTACCACCTCCACGGTGCGTGGAAATGCGGGCGGGCTCTGCCCCTCGCGCTCCCCGCCAAGGGGGGCGGCTGCCCCCTTGGAACCCCCGAAGCCGACGGCCACCTCAATCCGCATACCATCGCTGCATGCCCCTCGGCGCCGAGAGCGGGTAATGCCCGTCGTGCCGCCGGCCGCGCATCAGTTTCGCGTCTTCCCTTAAGCGCTTCGCGCCACTTCGTTCCGTAACTTCGCGCCTTCGTTTCGTGTTTTAAGCGCTGCGCGCCACTTCGTAACGCCGCCTTAAGCGCTTCGCGCCACTTCGTTCCGTGTCATTCGCGATCCAAACGTCCCCCTGCCCGGCAACTGCCGTCGAGCGGGTACTGCACCTCCCGCTCTCGGCGCAGAGAGGCATGCGCCGCCGGGTGCCCTCGCTTGGGAAAAGCGTCGGATTTGGGGGTCCGGGGGCGAGATCCCGGCGCGGGGGTTGTCAGGGTGGCGCGCGTCCGCCCCCTGACGGCGGGGCGCGAAGCGCTTGCCCCCGCAGCCACCGTGGGCAGGTTGCCCACCTCCCCGGTGGGCGGCCAGCCCCACTGACTTTGCTCATGCCCTGGCCACCCCTGAACCCGCGTACAATAGGGGCGGCTCGTTCTGCACAGGAGCTCGTCAATGATCGCCCCCGCCGCCGCGCCCCCCAGCTACGCCGACACCATTGCCCGCCTCGCCGCCATCGCGGAGGCCGAGGCCGACCCGGCCATCAACCCGAAGTGCCGGAGCTTCGCCCTCACCCACGGCAGCCCCACGGCGCGGGCTACACTACTGCTCCACGGCTACACGAACTGCCCGCAGCAGTTCCGCGCCTTCGCCGAGCGGCTCCACGCCCGCGGCCAGAATGTATATGTGCCGCGCCTGCCCCACCACGGCCTCGCCGACCGGCTCAGCACGGCCCACGGCCTGCTCGGCCGGCGCGAGCTGCTCGCCTACCTCGACGACGCCATCGCCGTGGCCCGCGGGTTAGGCGCCGAGGTAGGGGTGCTCGGCATCTCCGCAGGCGCGGTGCTCGCCGCCTACGCCGCCCAGCACCGCCCCGAGGTCGCGCGCGCCGTGATCGTCGCCCCAGTCTTCGGCACGCCGGGCATCGCCGACTGGGCCGTCGGCCCGCTCGCCGTCGCCGGCCGCCTGCTCCCCAACCAGTTCCGCTGGTGGGACCCGCAGCTGCGCGACGCCAGGCGCGGCCCCACCCACGCCTACCCACGCTACTCCACCCGCGCCCTCGCCGCGATCGTCAGCATCGGCCGCGGTGTGCTGCGAGAGGCCCGCCGCCGTCCACCGGCCGCCCGTTCGGTCGCGATCGTTACCAACGCCGCCGACCAGGCCGTAACCAACCTGCCCGCCGAGCGCCTCGCCGCCGCTTGGGCCCGCCACGGCGCCAACCTGCGAACCTACAGCTTCGGCGCCGAGCTCGGCCTCATACACGACGTGATCGACCCCGACCAGGAGCACCAGCAGATCGAGCTGGTCTACCCGGTGCTGCTCGAGCTGGTAGAGGCGTAGTCCGTAGTCCGTACGGACAGCGGCATCGGCAGAGGAGGTGTAGTCCGTAGCCCGTAGATGAGGAGGCCTGCGGCATTCGACAGCTTCGCTGTAGCAGGTCCGGCGCTGACGAGTCGCTGGTACTGCTATTCCCGCTCTCGGCGCCGAGGGGCATGCAGCGATGGCGTGTCGGCGCTGGTGGCCGCCGGCTTCGGGGGTTCCAAGGGGGCAGCCGCCCCCTTGGCGGG
>DAOUGF010000934.1:0-2763 GCA_034429295.1 Chloroflexaceae bacterium | reverse complement strand
GGCCTGAGCCTGGGCGTACTGGCGCTGGGCCTGGGCCACGCGGGCGCGGGCCTCGGCGATCTCCTGCTCGGTGGCGCCGCTCTGTAGCTCCTCGAGTTCGGCTTGGGCCTGCCGCAGGTCGGCCTCGCTCTGCGCGACCTGTAGCTGCAGGGCGGTGGCGTCGATGCGGGCCAGCGGCTGGCCGAGCTGCACCTGGTCGCCCGGGCGCACCAGGATCTCGCTGATCGTCCCGCTCGTCTCGAAGCGCAGGTCGGCCTCGGCCGCGGCCTCGACATTGCCGGTGGCGCTCACCGTTGCGGCGATCGAGCCACTCGTCACCTTGGCTGTGGTCCAGCCCTCGGGCAGGGTTCCCGGCGTTGGGCCCCTGGGCGTGAGGGCGAACATCAGGCCGCCGATCACGACCAGAACAAGCAGCACGCCGCCAATGATCCACCAGCGGCGGCCCCCTCGTGTACGTTTGCGCGGGGTAACCGTCGAAGCCATCATTTGCTCCATAGGCTGCGGAAACACTCTCGCCGGCGCAGGCCGCAGCAAGCTGGGCCGGCGTTACGACTGCCCTAAGTATCGCGAATTAGACGCGCCATGGCCTCGGTCAGTTGCAGGGCCTCCGTAGCGCGGCCGGTTACTATCCTGACATGGAATGCGCGCTTGCTGTGTCGTCATTTCAGCAGAGGCTTGGCAAAGGGGGTGGCGTAAGCCCTTGCTGCCGCATAACAGCGCCCAGCGAGGCTGTCAGGGGCAGGGTTAACGCCGGCGGAACTATACGCGCCCGCCAGACGTCATTGGCTGGCAGGCGCGTATCGGGCGGCGACGCACCAGATGTAAGGAGTGAACGCCCGATGCGCCCCCATGTATAGTATGCCGGAGGGGCGACCACGGCGTTGCCAGGGGAGCGATCGCGGGCCGTTGTCGCGCTCAGCGTAGCAGCGAGGAGGGTGTATGGCAGGCTAGCCGTCGATAGGATCAGGCAACGCCAGGCGCCTGATCGCGGTGAGCTTAGGGGCGGCGCTCCTGCTGCTGCTCCTGCTGGCGGCCCTGAGCGTGAACCGCGCCACGGCGCAGCCCGACGCGCAGCCCCACTGGTACCACGCGATGATCGCCGGGCATCTCTACTCGGTGGGCCTGGTGCCCTGCACACCCACCCAACCGGGGCATTTGATGCTTGGCCGCGACATCATCGGGCGGAGCACTAACCCGCCGCCGGGCTGGTGGTTGCCGACCGCGCCGCCCTGCCCGTAGCCTGCTCACACGCCTGGCGAAGCGATCCAGGCGAGGGCCTCGTCGCGGGCGTCGAAAAGGCCGAAGTAGGGCTCGCGCCGCTCCTCGATCATCAACTCCTCGAAGCGGCGGCTGAGCGTAACGCTGCCGGGCGGGCAGACCACGGCCAGCCGCAGGTGGTAGTTCCGCAGCTTCTGCAGGATCTCGCCGGCCTGCCCCGAGCTCAGGTCGAAGAACTGCGGGGAGAGGTTCGCGGCATAGAGTAGCGCGGCCCCGGCACTGCTGGAGAGGCACTCCTCGATCAGCAGCGCAACATCGCGGGCACCGGCCATGAACGGCTCGCCCGGAACCCCCTCCACCACCGTCGTGCTATCGACCTGGATCACCTTGAACTCCACAATGGCTCCTTCCAGGGAATGGGCGGGGGGCCCGCCCTTGTAGCTCCGCTTTCAGTTGGCGCCCGTCTCGTCGGCTGGAAAGACCGCCCGCTCGCGGTCGGTGAGGTTCACGACTTGGGCGCCCGTCGCCCGCACCAAGTCGGCCGG
Source organism: Chloroflexaceae bacterium (assembly GCA_034429295.1). GTDB lineage: Bacteria > Chloroflexota > Chloroflexia > Chloroflexales > Chloroflexaceae > OHK40. Next base: position 1,000 of record DAOUGF010000934.1, on the reverse strand, counting down.
GGCGATCAGGATCTCCTCGCCCCACTGGCCAGCTCCCACGCCGAGCACGGGTTCAGCGAGCAGCGACTGCTCCAGCAGCGAGCGGAAGCCTGCCGGCTGCCAGTGGAAGGGCGGGATCGAGCCGATGGCGTAGCCGGTGACTGCGAGCACGGTCTCGGGAGAGGCCATGCGGATGTTGCGGGAGCCGAGGGCCCGCTTCAGGTGGCCGGAGATGGCGTTCTGGTCGCCGCCGAGCATCACCAGCGCCTGCTCGCCCCGGTCGGTCTCGAAGATCAGCGTCTTCACCATCTGGCGTTCGCGAAAGCCGAGGGCCTTGGCGACCGACGCGGCGCCCTTCTCGATCGCGGGCGAGAAGCTGCGGCGCTCGTAGGCGATGCCGAGCCGATCAAGGTATTGGTGTGCTGGCAGATCCATCGCATCTCTCCAATAGGGCGGGACGGCGCTGATTGTACCCGATCTGTCGCCCTCGCGTCGCCGAAGCAGCGCGCCCTCTATGATATGATTGGGGGAGCTATGCGCCGGGATCGGCGCCGGTTACGGCTCGCTGGCCGGCCTGTGGAAGGCGGCCACGACGGGCCACCCTTACATTGATGTGATTGGGAAACTATACGCCGGGATCGGCGTTGGTTACGGCTCGCTGGGTCGGCCTACGGAGGGCGGCCGCGACGGGCCGCCCGTACATCTCTGCACCGAGAAGTTTCACTATGAGCAACGAGACCCAGGCGGCGCCCCAGCGCCCGGCCGAGATGGCGAAGGCCTACGAGCATCAGCAGGTGGAGCAGCGACTCTATGAATGGTGGGAGCGGAGCGGCTTCTTCGCCCCCCGCGACGATGCCCCCGAGCCACCATTCGTGATCTCCATCCCCCCGCCGAACGTCACCGGCGAGCTGCACCTCGGCCACGCCATGTTCGTGACGATCGAGGACCTGATCATCCGCTGGCGGCGCATGCAGGGCTACAAGACCCTCTGGGTGCCCGGTACCGACCACGCCGGCATCGC
>DAOUGF010000933.1:0-2597 GCA_034429295.1 Chloroflexaceae bacterium | reverse complement strand
CACATGCGAGAGAAAGGTCTTGGAAAGCACCACAAAACATGGGCACAGAACGATCATCACCACGGTGAGCGAGCTGGCCGATCAGTCAAACCTGCTGGCGCTCAATGCGGCGATCGAGGCGGTGCGGGCGGGCGAGCAGGGCAAGAGCTTGGCGGTGGTCGCCCAGCATGTGCGCGAGCTGGCCGAGCGCTCGAAAGCCACCACCGTCCAGGTCCGCGAGATCTTGAGCGAGATCCAGAAGGCCACCAACGCGGCAGTCCTGGTGACCAAAGAGAGCACCCAGGGCGTGGAGAGCGGGCCAAACTGGCGAGGGAGGCCGGCCAGGCCATCCACCGGATCGCGGGCGAGGTGGAGAGCTGGCCCAGGCCAATACGCAGATGGCTGCCGCCGCCCAGCAGCAGACCGCCGGGATGGAGCAGATTGGCCAGGCGATGGGCAGCATCCAGCAGGCGACAACTGCCGCTATCGGCCCACTGCTCGCTGCGACCGGCATCCTTGCCGTAGTGGCGATGCAGGCACCGATTTCGACGAGCGCTGCGGCCAGCGCCCGGTGGCGCTCTGCCCACAAGCAGAGCGCCAGCGCCCGCAAGAAATCCTCGAGCACACAACACAAGAGGCTGAGGGCGCCAGCCTATAACGAACAAACATGCTATAAACCGCTGACACCAGCGATCTTGACATAGCGTCAGCGCCTGCTATACTTAGCACACGTGTTTAGCATTTTCGTGCGGAACAGACGTTCATGCAGCCAATCGCGGTGATCGGCTCCCCGAACAGCACGACCACCTTCACGGTGGATATCCTCGAGACGGCCCGCGACCGGGCCCTCGACCACGCTTGGGTCACCTTCGAGGTGGTGGAGCGCTTCAACGGCAAGGCCTACCGTAAGCGCGCCCTCTGTCAGCTCGGCGGCATCGTCACCCGCAACCGCTGGCACGAGGACCCCGTGATCCGCTCGGTGATCAAGCACCAGGGCGCCCTACCAGCCCTCTCCGGCGAGAGCGACCTCACGAGCGCCCAGCTCAGCGCCCTCGGCGTCTTCCTGCTCGAGGAGGACGGCCGCGTCCGCCGGCGCACCACCCTCTCCACTCCGCCCCCAAGCGGCACCCCGGTCTACCCCGCCACCGCCGAGGCTCTGCAGTCCCTCGTCCACACCGAGCCCGGGATCTTCTACGCCGGCACCTCTCCCGGTGACGGGTTGCCCGTCCCCCTCACCCTGCGCCACTTCGGCTCCACCGAGAGCGGCGGCTTCGGCGAGGCGGTGATGATGGGCATCTTCGGCCAGACCCGCAGCGGCAAGAGTATCCTCGCCGCCCAGATCCTCGCCGGCTTCGCCGCTAACCCTCAGATGGGCCTACTCGTGCTCGACCCGCAGGGCGAGTTCGGCCGCGACCGCTTCGCCGCCGGCGACCACCGGGTGGATTTCAGCATCAAGCGGCTGCTCGGGACCCTCCGCAACAGCAGGCAGGTTACAGTCACCAGCACCGACGAGGTGGCCCTCGAAGGTGCCGAGGCCTTCACCGAGACGCTGCGGCGCGCCGGCTTTTTCGAGAGCCTCGGCTTCAAGGGCGCCGCTAAAGAGCGTGAGGCCAGCGAGCGCCTCGCCGGCCTGCTCACCGAGCTCACCGACGCCGACGGCCGGCGCCGCCCCGTCCGCGACCTGCGGGGCGCCGACTTGCCCATGCTGGTGAAGGATCTGGCCCGCTTCGCCGATGTGATCTACGCCAGCCGCCCCGGCACCACCCCCGGCGAGGGCCAGCGGGCCCAGGATGTGCTCGCCCGCTACCAACTCGACGAGCTGCGCCTCAAGCGCATTTGGGCCAGTGCCCTCACCGCCTTCCGCACCGATACGGGCCGCGTCCCACTCTCGCAGCTCATCCAGCGCGTGCTGACCGACCGCGAGGTGGTGGTGCTCTCCTTCGCCCAGGAGGGCGGCGCCGACGCAGTGCCATACTTCCTGCTCAACGAGATCCTCACCCGCCTGCGCTATGTGATCCACCGCAGCTTCAATGGCGGCCAGCAGTCCAACGCTCTGGTGGTGCTCGACGAAGCCCATCTCTTCGCCGGCGAGCACGCGAGCGAGACGAGCGACGGCTCCCGCACCCGCGCCCTGCTCGCTCAGAGCATCCGCATGACCGGTAAGTACGGCGTGGGCTGGATGTTCATCACCCAAACGCTCCACGACTTCGATAAGACCATTCTGCGGCAGCTTCAGGTGAAGGCCTTCGGCCAGGGCTTCAAGCTCGGCGCCGACCGCGAGTATGTCGAGACGGAGCTGGGCAAAGAGGGCTTCGCTCGCTACTGCTCGCTGCCCGATCCGAAGCGCACGGGGCGCTACACCTTCATGCTCACAGGGCCGATCGTGGCCCTTGGCTCCCTCGGCACGCCCCTCGTGCTCCAGGGCTTCCGCAGCTCCGACGACTTGATGCGGGCGAACCCGCACTGCTTCAACGTGTAGCGCGCTGCGGGCGGGGCCCCTCGCGGCACGGGCCCGTGCCGGTGCCGCCTGCGCGGCGGGCGTCTTGCGGCGCTGCCCCGTACCAGTACCACCTACACGGTGCGTGGCTTTGTGGGGGCGCTTGCCCCCACACCCCCGC
>DAOUGF010000932.1:0-2281 GCA_034429295.1 Chloroflexaceae bacterium | reverse complement strand
GCAAGGGCGCCACGCGATGCGCATCAGCGTCTCGTCCTGGGCCACCACGGAGGCGGATGTCGAGCGCTCGATCACCGCGATCCTGCGGGCGGCGGGCGGTTAGCCAGGAGATAGTATGCCGCGGGTCTACTCCTCCTCGCTCAGCAGCTTATCGCGCATCGCGGCGAGGAGCTCCTCGATCTGCCGGCGGCGACGCGACGAGAGCGGCTCCCGCACCCGCAGCTCGGCGCCCGGCGCCAGAGTGTAGTGCCGCCAGATCTCCTCTCGCGCGGCGCTTGGCGGCTGCTCCTGCTCTGCGGCCTCGACGCCCTCGGGAGCGGCAGGGAAGAACTCGACTCGCCCCAACGGAAGCTGCCCCGGCGTGAGCCTGAACGGGTCGGAGAGGCTTCCGGCCATCAGCTCCGCTGCCCCAGGCGCCCGCCCTGCCCACTCGGCTCCGCGAGGCAGCCTGTAGCTGGCCGGACGCTCCGCGAGCACACCGCTGGCGCCTTGGCCCGTGGGCGGCGCCTCACCGCTCCGTGACACCAGGCCAGGCATTTGGCTACCCTGCACCTCAGAGCCCTTGCCAAGCAGCCGATCCGCCTCGGCGGCGCTCATCGTTGCAAGGCGCCCGCGGATCGCGCTGAGCGGCAGATACTCCTCTTTGAGCCGTGCGATCAGCCGCAGCCGCCGCAGATGCTCGTCGCTGTAATAAGCGTATTTGCCGCGTGTAGTCGGCGGCGGCAGCAGACCCTCGCTCGTATAGTAGCGGATCGTCCGGGGAGTTACTCCGGCTCGCTTCGCCAGCTCACCGATCAGCAGTTGCTCCTCCTGATCCATCATCACCTCCTTACAGCGATAGGTCGAACTGTCTTGCCCCGGCGGCTCGACCTTTGCGAGCAATGCTCAGCTGCGGCCTACCTCCTGGCCGATAGGATACCCTACCTGCGACTCACTAAACAGAACTGTGTCGATCAGGCCGTACGCCTGAGCCTCCGCTGGCGTCATGAACAGGTCACGATCGAAATCACGGCTGATCCGCTCCAAAGGCTGGCCGGTATCGCGGGCGAGAAGTTCGCGCGCCAGCTGCTGCTTGCGAAGCAGCTCACGGGCCATGATCTCAATATCAGGCGCGTAGCCCTGCATTCCTTGGGCCGCCGGATGCATATGGATCGTCGCGTGGGGCAGGCTGAAGCGCCGCCCGCGGGCGCCGCCGGCCAGCAGGATCGTCGCCATGCTCGCGGCGAAGCCGACGCACACTGTCGAAACCGGGGCGCTTAGCGCGTGCATCGTATCGTAGATCGCCAGCCCCGCCGTGACCGAGCCGCCCGGGCTGTTGATGTACATGCGGATCTCCTGCTCCGGATCCTGGCTGTCCAGGTAGAGCAGCTGGGCGACGATCAAGTTGGCGACCGGGTCGTCGATCGGGCTGCCCAGCATAATAATCCGCTCTGTGAGTAGATGCGAGAAGATGTCGGCCGCCCGCTCGCCCCGCGTCGTTCGCTCGATCACCATCGGCACGACAAGCTCCGCCCTTGTGTTGTGCCCCATAGCTACTCCCTACCACACTCCAAACCTTCCCTCTGCCGCTCATAGCGCCAGCAATAGCATAATAACAGTATTACGTAATACTGTCAATATCTACGGGAAGCTAGGTGTGCTGTTCCGAAGCGGGATGGGTGACGACAGACGACCGACGACAGACGACCGACGACCGCCCGCAGCTCACCTGATCGCGGTCCATCGTTGGTGATCCCTATCAGCTGGGCACCAAGAGTATGTTTCAGAGGGCGCGATCTGCCGACGACCGACGACCGACGACCGCCCGCGGCTCGCCCGATCGTGGTCCGTCGTGGGTGGTTCCTACCAGCTGGATACCAAGAGATTGTTTCAGGAGGCGCGATCTGCTGCCGGGGCGGCTCGGCCCAACTCAGGGCCAGCGATAGCGCATCCCAGGCGGCAGGCGCAGGCTCTCATCGCCGAGGCGCCCGAGTCCCGGCGGCCCGCCCTCAGGCTGCCGCTCCAGCCGCGCCTGCTCGGTCCACTGCACAATCCAGCCGTTGCGCATCAGCTCGCCGCTCAGCGGCGCCCCGAGCTCGCTATAGCGCTCGGGCGCCTCCGCAAAGCCGGGGCAGAGGCCGTCGGCGAGCGGCTCGCCCGCGACGCAGCCCTGACCGCGGATCGTCTCGGCCAGGTAGAGCATCGCGCCGAGCGGCCGTTGGCGCACCTCGCCGCCCCGCAGCTCGAGGCAGACGCGCTCGAAGCACTGGAGGCGCCCCCAAGCGAAGGGTACAGCCGGCGT
>DAOUGF010000931.1:0-8386 GCA_034429295.1 Chloroflexaceae bacterium | reverse complement strand
TCGAAGAGGCTCAGCCCGAACGGCAACCCCTCAACAAGCTCGCAGCTGACGCCAAGGGGCTGCAGCGCCTCGGGCTCCTGTTGGTGGGGCCGATCGGTGAGCAGGGCGAACGTGCCCTCGCCATGGTCGCGGAGCAGGGCGATGAGCTCTGGCCAAGGCTCGCTTGCATCCACGAAGAGGATGGGCCGCTCGAAGTAGAGCGGGCCGAGGAGTTGCGGGCCGAACTCGGCATCGGTGACGACCAGCCGTGCGGGCCGCGCGTTGACGACCCGCACGATCCGCTGGCTGCGGGTGTACGAGTCGTTCAGCAGATCCAGGCCGCGGAACTGTACGCCGACCCCAGTAACGAGCAGCGCCGCGAGGGCGAGGGCAGCCAGCCTGCGGGCCGGCGCGTACGCTGCTGTGAGCTCGCGGGCGGCGAGCAGGGCGAGCAGAGAGAGAGCCGGCAGCACGAGCAGCAGGTAGCGAGGCCCCCATTGCGCGCCGCCATCGTTGGGCGCGATGGCGAGCGCCGCCGCGATATAGGCGCCGGATGTGCCGCCGAGCAGCCGGGTTGCGGGCGCCGTCCCTGGCCGCAGGCTGAGCGGCGCGAGTAGGGTGAAGGTCGCCGCGTTCGCCAGGCCGTTCCAGAGGTACCGCAGTGGCGTCATGAGCAGGCCGCTGGCCGCGCAGAGCGCCAGCCCCGCCACGGCCCAAGGCCGCAGGCGTGCGGGGGAGAGCAGAGCGGCGATCGCACAGGCCCAAGCCGCGAACCAGAATGCGCGCAGGCGGTTCAGCCCCACCAGCAACTCGCCGACAATGGTGAGCCGAGCCGAGATAAGCCGCGTGACGGCTCCGGGCGCGCCATAGTTCGTCGCCACCTGCCCGCCGAGGGGCGTGCCGTAGACGAGCAGGTGAAAGAGCGCCAGCGGCGCCAAGGCGAGCGCGATGCCTGCGGCTGTCCAGGCGAGTGGCCGCTGCCCCGCGCCGGCCCACGCCAGGCCCACGAGCAGCGCCGGCCCGAGCAGCAGCGCCTCCGCGCGGAACCACCATGCCAGGCCGGCTAGCAACCCGCAGAGCAGCCAGCGGAGGGCGTTTGGCGCTCGCTGGTCGTCGCTCGTCGCCTGCTCCAGACGGGGGAGACCTTGCGCGGCGACGAGCAGTGCTGCCGTGGCTAGCATCGTCGCCAGGGCGTGCTCCCAGAAAACGAGCGCGTAGAAGCCGAGGGGCGTGGCGAGGCCAAGGATGGGCGGGATTGCCCAGAGCGGCCGCAGCCCCAGCCGCGCGCCCAAGGCGGCGCTCAGCCCGAGGGTGCCGACGGTGGCAACAAGCGGGATCACAAACAGGCCGTTGTAACCGAGAAAGAAGAAGAAGGGCGCCGTCAGGGCGGCGTAGGGGTAAGAGAAGATACTGTATGCGACGTCGTCGCGGGAGCGGGTGAAGAGCGCCGGCAGGGGTGAGAAGCGCCCGCTCGGGTCGTAGGCGAGCGACGGGTCCGGAATGGCGAGGCTGGTGAGCTTCGCCCGGATGAGACTGACGACTTGGACAAGCTTCGCCCCCTGGTCACCCGACCAGAGGCTGTCGCGCGGCAGCCATGCCAGCAGCCCGATGTAAACCGCGCCCACGAATAGCGCGGCGAGGGCGGCGGCCACTGTGGCGCGGTTCAGCCTCACAGCCCGCACTCCTCTCCGGCCCAGCCGGGGCCATAGCAGTGCTCCGGCCAGCCCGGCACTCGCTCCAGCAACACCAGCCCACCGAGCTCAGCCGCCCGTTGGTAGAGGCCCCGCTCCTGCAGCTCGGCGAAGAGCGCGAGCTGATCCTCGGCAGAGACGGCGCCGCCCGCCACGCGCCGCGTATCCAGCACGACATAATCAATAAGGGGTGTCAGTGGCATGGCCGTGGGGTTGTAGAAGTCGGCCTCGATAAACGGGTTGGGATAGATGAACGCCTGCCGGCGATGGCTGAGGTGAGGGTGGAACTGGATCTGGGCGGAGACAGGGGCCGCCGGCGGGATCTGCGAGAGGATGTAGTCGCGCCGCTCAGCCAAGCCAAGGTCGCGGGCCTGGGCCTGCACGATCAAATCGCGGCGCAGCAGGTTGTGCTCTTGGGCGTACCACGCGGCGAAGGCGAGGGCGGCGATCGCCAGCCACACCGCGATCGTCGCCCGTCGGCCCGCCTGTTGGCGACTGTCGCCTGCGGGGTCGCCGCGCCGGGCCCAGCCCACGATCCGCCGGGCGCCGTCGAGGGCGGCGACCGCGAGCAGGGCGACGATTAAGCTGTTGTAGTGGAACCAGAGGATGCGTTGGCCCTCGAAGGCGCTGAGCAGGTTGATCGCCAGGGCCGGCAGGGCCAGGAGCGCGTAGGGGCTGAGGAGCGGCAGGAAAGCGAAGGGGCTCAGTAACGAGAGCAGATAGTCGCCGGAGCCCGGCGCCAGCATATCGCCCAGGATCACATGAGGGTTGGTGAGCGCGAAGAGGGCGATCGCCGGGAGCGTGTCGCCGTAGCGCTCGAAGCGGGAGACGTGGAGCGACTCATCCTGGCCGACGAGGGCGGGCACGAGCAGCCTGGTGGCGAAGAGGAACCAAGCCGCGCCGCCGATGATAAGGGCCGCGCCGAGGCGCCAGCGGCGCTGCGCCAACTGCCAGAGGCCGAGCCAGGCGATCGTGATCGCGAATGTCTCCTTGGAGAGCATCACCACAGCGCAGCACGCCAGCATGAGCCGCCAGCGGCGGGCCTCGCCGGCCCAGAGGGCGAAGAGCAGCGCGGTGGCGGCGAGGGCATCGACGTGGAAGTCGAATAGCGCCATGTTCTGGACGGCGGGGTGGGCCAGGTAGGCCACACCAGCTGCCACGCCGAGCCAGGGCGCGCCACTGTCGCGCCCGAGCAGGTAGAGCGGGACGGCGGCGAGGCCGACGGCAGCGGCCTGCAGCAGCAGCAGCGCTCGCACATCCGGTACCAGCCAGTAGAGTGTTGCGAGCGGGTAGAGCATCAGGTTGGCGTGGGAGCCGACCATGTTGATGCCCGCGCCGGTGCTGTAATTTGGCAGGAAGCGGCTGATCAGCCAGAAGGTCTGATCGTAGAGGCCCAGGTCGTAGCCATTGGTGCCGTAGAGTCTATGGTTTACCAGGGCGTAGCCGCCGATAGAGGCGGTGAAGGCAAGGGCGAGGCCGGCGGCGGCCCAAGCCGGCGGACTCCAGGCCTTTCGGCGCTCAGCCCACTCCATCACGGGGCGGGGCAGGGCGAGGCGCACGAAGGCGAGGGTGCCGCAGAGGCCGCCCGCATAGGCCCAGAAGCGGCCAGCGTCGGCGCGGAAGAGCAGGGTGAGGAGCAGCGCCGCCAGCCCGGCTGCGGCCCAGCCGAGCCCCAGACTCACCATCAGCGCGGCGAGGGCGGCCAGCAGCACCGCAGCGAGGACGTAGGGGACGAGCGGAGGCGCTGGCGTTGGCGCGTCGAGCCGCACTTCCCGGAAGAGCAGCCCGAGAGTGCGCGTATCGCCAGGGGCCCTCGCCGCATCCACGGCCAACTCCAGGCTATAGCCGCGGAGCGCCGGGTCGCCGGGGGGCAGCAGCAGGCGCAGCGTGCGCGGCTCCGCCCCCACAGGGAGGCGTAGCAGTTCCCGCCCGCGGTGGGTGAGGCGCAGCTCGCGGGCCGGCAGGGGCGGCGGGCTCTGCACCGGCAGCGTCAGGTGGGCGCCGGCGGGCAGCGGCTCCGCCCAGAAGAGCGCGGCCTTCGGCGGGGCGAAGCGGTACGGGCCCGCCTCGTTCACCTCGGCCGGGTAGAAGTCCACCAGATCGGGGTAGGGGTCGAGGGTGGCAGCCTCCCTGAGACCGCCGAGCAGCAGGGCGAGGACCGCGGCGAGCAGCAGGGCGCCAGCGAGGAAGTTTGGATCGCGAATGACGCGAAAGGGGGCGAAAAACACGAAACGAAGGCGCGAAAGGCGCGAAAGGCGAGGACGCGAAAGCCGAGGACGCGAAAGCAAGGGTCTCACCTGAGCACCGCCTCGGCTAGCGCCACGCCGAGCAGGCGGTCGTCGGCGACGCCGAAGATTTCGCGGGGCGACCAGCCGCGATCCAGCTGCAGCGAGATCGTGGGCTGGCTGCGGGTGGCGGCGGGGAGCGCGAACGAGATGCTGACGGGCGGCGGCACATCGTGGCGAGGGCTGGAGCGCAGCGCACCGACGGGCTGGCCGTCCACCGCCACGGTGAGGACGCGCGCGGCGGGCGGTAGGCTGAGGCGCAGGTGGAGTGCCCGCGCGTCCGCCGGCCGGCGCAGCACAAACGCAGCCCTCGGCTCAGTCCAGCAGAAGGGCTCGCCCTTGGGCGTGTGCTCCACGCCGTGGAGGCCGTAGAGCTCGTGGCGGGCGAGCTCCCCGTCGAGGGGCAGGCTACTGGCGCGCAGGCTGCGGCCGTTGCGGGCGGCGACGACAGCGAAGTCGCTACCGATGGCGCCAGCGCGCATCAGGGCCTCCTCAGCGGCGCAGAGCAGCCGCAGCATCTCGACATCGTGGGGGCGATCCGCGTGGAAGTTGCCGACGATGTACTCAAGTAGGCGGCCGAGCAGCGCGCCGCCGTAATCGCGGCGCAGCGCGAGCTCGAACTGTCGCTCCAGCAGCGGCAGCAGCTCGGCCGAGCGGATCGACTCAGAAGGGTCGGCGGCGTTCATCCAGGCCAGCGTGGGGCGCTCCTCACGCTCCTTGGGCCGCCCCGTCACTGGGTTATAGCGGTAGCGCTCGGGGAGGGCCGCGAGCAGGGCGTTGGTTGCGGCCAGTTGGGCGTCGCTCCACTGCCACTGGCTAGGGCCGACGAACTCGTTGAGCAGGATGTAGCCGCCGGGGCGCAGCGCCAGGGCCGCTTCCTCGTAGAAATACTCGAGCCGGGCGATGTGGTGCAGGCCCATGCCGCAGAGGATCACGTCGTAGGCGGCCTCGGGGAGCCGCTCCCGCTCCAGGTCGGCGACGCGGAAGCTCACATTTGTGAGCCCGCGCTCTTGGGCGCCGCGCCGGGCAAGCTCGATCGCACCCGGGGCGATGTCTACGCCCTCGATATGGGCGGCGAGCCCCTGCTCGGCGGCGAAGAGCTCCAAGCCGCCGGCGCCACAGGCGATGCTAAGCCAGCGACCGTCACGGGGCAGGCCCAGCTGCTCAACGAGCCAGAGCAGCCAGTTGCCCTCACTGGAGCCCACGATCTTCGGCAGCACGTACATGCGCTGCAGCAGCTGCGAGTCCAGCCAGCCGAGCACGGGGAACTCGTCGGCGCGCTGCTGCTGCAGCGTGCTCCAGAGGCCGGCGACCGCCTGATTGTTGGAGATGTCAGTCACAGGCTGTTGTCCGCTTCGAACCTCTGGCTCAAGATTGGACGTCGAGCGTAACGACCAGAGGGTTCATGCCAAGCTCGGAGAGACGGTACAGCGAGGCGCGCTCAAGATCTATCGTCAGTGTGTAGCGCCCCGGCTGCAGAGGAGTGGCGACATCTAGGCGGATGTGGGCTGTTTCCCCGGGCAGTACCGGTCGCTTCAGTGGGGTGCGCTAGGTCGACCAGCTTTCCGTTGGCATCGCGCCACTCGGCAATGATGTTGACGACACCGACACCCCTCTGGGTCTTGTGGTGCCACGGCAGTTCCCCCGTGTTACGGAGCTCCAATTCCAGCGGCAGAATATCGTCGCTGCGGGCCTGTGAGGGCACCTCAGCGGCGAGGGTGCCACCGAAGAATCGGCGGTGCGCCTGGTCGGAAAGCGGCTCCTGGCGACGGCGGAAGAGATCGGACCGCTCGGGGATTGGCTCGTACCAGCGCCGAAACTCGGGCAAGAAATAGAGCCGGATGATGCCCGGGAAATTCACCGGATAGAGACTCATGCGCCCACAGCCTCCAGCCGCGCCAGGATCTTCTCGGCGGCGCGATCCCAGGTCCAGTCGCGGGCCACTGTCTCGGCCGCCTTGAGGCCCACGGCGCGGGCCTCGTCGCGATGCTCATAGACGTAGCGCATCTGGTGGACGAGCTGGTCGAAGTCGGGGTCGGCCCACTCGTAGCCCACGTAGTAGGGGCACTTGGCGATGGCGGGGATCAGGCGCTTCGGCCGCACCGGGTAGCAGATATCGTCGCGCATGAACTCGGTCTGGGCGCTCCAGTAGGTGGCGATCGTCGGCAGGCCGCAGGCCATCGCCTCGAGGATCGGCATGCCCCAGCCCTCGCCGCGGGTGGCAGTGACGAAGCAATCGGCGGCGCGGTAGAGGCTGCCGAGCTGGTAGCCGGGGAGCTCCTGGTTGTAGAGCAGCACGATCTTGGGCGCGTTGCGGGGCAAGTTCAGCGCGGCGATCTGCTGGGCCACGTTCACATCGCCGTCACGGTTGTCGGTCTTCAGCACCAGCACCACGTCATCCTTGTCGGTGAAGGCGGCGCAGAAAGCCCGTAGCAACACCTCCGGCGCCTTGCGCTCGCCCCACTCGAAGACCGGGAGGAAGGTGAACTTCTCGCTGAAGCGCTTCGCCTTGATCTGGGGGTGGAAGTAGTCGGGGTCGACGCCCAGTGGAATGACGTGGATGGGGCGGGTCACACCGCTGTTGCGGAAGGTCTCGACGTTGAACTGGCTCGGCACCCAGACCTCGTCCATCAGGTTGCACTGGGCGGCCCAGTCGTCGGGGATGCCGGTAACCTCGAGCATGGAGAAGCCGATGCGATAGCTGCCGCTGTTCTTGTGGAAGGCGTCGCATTGGTTGTAGACAACCTGGACGAGCGAGGTGTCTTTGGGGCGGTGGCGCATCTGCTCGATGCGCGGGTCGCCGCTGGGTTTCTCAGAGAAGTCGGTGCCGTAGAGGTAGGCCAGGCGGGCGTCCACGCCGAGCCGGTCGAGGCTGAGCAGCAGCTGCTTCGATGAGGTGGCGTAGCCGGTGGGCGCGCTCACCAGGGAGTGCCAGAAGACGCGGTGCTGATAGCGGTTGCGATAGTGGTGCTCCCACTTCTCGAGGAAGGTGGCCTGGGAGGTGCCGTAGAGGCCCCAGAAGTCCACCTTGTTGAGCTTGGTGCTCACGTTCTCGTGGTGGATGAGGCTCACATCGCCGGCGACGACGACCTTGTAGCCGGCCTCCCTGGCCCGCAGGCAGTAGTCGGTGTCCTCGTAGTAGGAGAAGAAGCGCTCGTCGAGCAGGCCGACTGTGTCGATCACATCGCGGCGCAGATACATACAGGCGCCGACGATGCCATCCACCTCGCGGACGCGATAGTACTGGCCGATATCCTCCTCGCCGCCGCCGATCTGCCAGCCCCAGAAGCTGTCGGTGGGCATGTAGGTGCCGGCGTGGAGCAGCTTGCCGTCGCTCATCAGCAGGCGGCAGCCGACGACGCCGTAGGTGGGATCGCTGTGGGCTACCTCGCGCAGGCGTCGCAACCAGTCGCGCTGGATGATGCGCATATCGTTGTTGAGCAGCAGCACGTCCCAACCTTCGGGGGCGGCGGCGATGCCCTGGTTGTTGCCGCGCACGTAGCCGCGGTTCTCGCTGTTGGCGATCAGCTGGACCCAGTCAAGGGAGCGGAGGTACTCGATGGTACCGTCGGTGGAGCCGTTGTCCACCACGATCATCTTGTACTCCACGCCCTCGGTCAGCTCCCGCAGGCTCTCCAGGCACTCCTTGGTGTAGTGGAGGCCATTCCAGGTGAGCATGACGATGGCGACCTTTGGATCGCGAACTTCGCGAACGTCGGGCGAGGATTCTGGATCGCGAACTTCGCGAACGTCGGGCGAAAAACGCGAACGCGAAGGCGCGAAATTCGAAGGGCGAGGACGCGAAAGGGAGGGGGAGGTGTTCGCGTTATCGCTTTCGCTGCTGTTCGCCGGATTCGCGTCCGTGTTTTTCGCGGGCGCAGCTTTTGTGCCCTTCGCGCTCCAAAGATTCGCGTTCTTCGTGATCCAGTATCGCAGCTCTACCAGTTCCTTGCGGATCGCGGCGCGCTCCGCGCTCGGGCGCTCGATGGCGGGGAGCATGAGCAGGGCCTCGAGGTAGGCGCGGCGCAGCACGTGGGCGGTGCCGCCTCTGGCCCGCTCCTGCAGGTGAGTGGCTTCAGCGGGGAAGAACTCGCCGAGCAGCCGCTCGATGGGCGCGTGCTTGAGTTGCAGGCGCAGGCGGTTGCGCTCGATCAGCGCGGCGTGGCCGTAGTCGCCCGCGGCCGAGGCGGCGCCCTCACGGTGGGTGAGCACGGCCTCTGGCACGTAGCGCAGCTCCCAGCCCGCGGTCCTCGCCCGCAGGCAGAGATCCACGTCCTCGAAGTAGGCCGGATTGAAGCCTTCGTCGAAGAGGCCGATCTGCTCTAGCGTGGCGCGGCGCATGGCGAGGGCAACGCCCGAGAGGAAGTCGGGGGGCGTGTCGGGTAGGGGGGCGTCGGCGGGCTGGTTGTGGCCACGGTTGCGCCCGTAGCC
>DAOUGF010000930.1:0-2966 GCA_034429295.1 Chloroflexaceae bacterium | reverse complement strand
CAACCGCTCAGCCGCGACCACAGTTGCAATCTCATTCTCAGCGAAGCTGCCCGGCAGCAGGCGCGCAACGGGGAACGCAACGCCCGCTCTCGGCGCCGAGGGGCATGCAGCGATGGCGTGGTACAGGCGTGGGGCCACGCCCCGAGGCGAGGCAATGCCCCGAGCCGGGGCAGCGGCGCGCCAGCGCATGCCCGGCGGCATTAGAACGTGGCGCGCACCGCCAGGGCCTCGCGCAGGCGGCGGTGGTATTCGGCGCGGGGGATCTCGATCGTGCCGAACTGCAGCATGTGCGTACCTACGATGTACTGGGAGTCCAGCAGGACGAAGCCCCCCGCCCGCAGCCGCTCCACGAGGTGCACCAAGGCCACCTTCGAGGCGTCGCGCTCGTGATGGAACATGCTCTCCCCGGCGAAGAGCCCGCCGATCGCTACGCCGTAGAGCCCGCCCACAAGCTGGCCCTCGCGCCAGCACTCCACGCTGTGGGCGAAGCCGAGCCGGTGCAGCTCGCAGTAGGCCGTCACCATCTCCTCGGAGATCCAGCTGGTCTCGCGGCCAGGGGCCGGCGCGGCGCAAGCCCGCATCACCGCCTCGAACGCGCTGTCGTAGCGCACCTCGAAGCGCCCGCTACGCACCGTCCGCGCCAACCGGCGCGGCACCCGGAAGCTCTCCAGCGGAATGATCGCCCGCACCGCGGGCTCGTACCAGCCGATCGTGCCGTCCTCGTCGGCCATGGGGAAGATCCCCTGGCTATAGGCGGCGATGAGCAGGTCGGGCGTGAGGTTCATAACCTACGCAAGGCGTTTGATACCCCCTGTGATGATCTGGGCGGCCCAAACAAGCAGGACAATCGTGCTGAGCAGGCCGGCGAGCAATGCCCAAGGCTGGCCCTCCAGCAGGAGGGCGATCCAGAGCGGCGCGCCGAGCAGCCCGTGGATAAGCAGGCTCAGCAGCAGCGCGGCGGGCAGAATCGCCAGTAGCATGCTCGGCCAGGTGCTGCGCCAGACGGCCAGGAGCACGTAGAGCAGGCCGTAGGAGACCAGGCCGTTCATGATCGCGGAGAGCAGCGGCGTGCTCAGGCCTAGCGGGAGGACCATCAGCTCGTAACCCCAAGTCTCCGTGCGCAGGCCCACGGTTTCGATCAGCAGGTGGTAGAGCAGGAAGATCAGGTAGGTGAGGATGCCGGTGAGGGCGCCGGGGAACCACCAGTGGATGAAGTACAGATAAAAAACGATCAGCGCCGGCAGCGGGTAGTACCAGCCGGCCCCCCATGCCAGCGACAGCGGCACCTCCTGGCCGAGCAGCGTCTGCACGGTGCTGAGGCTCGGGCTGTACTGGATGCTGTAGAGCAGGCGCCAGAGCGGTGAGGCGAGGGCACTCAGGTGGCCGGCGGCTATCGTGAACAGGTAGATTGGCGTACGTTGAAGCCAGCCGAGGTAGCCGGCCAGGCCATAGCAGACGATCAGCAGAAGTACCGTTACAAAGAGCATAATCCACGCTTACATGCAAAGCTCACCACGCCGACGCCGGAGTCGTATCTCCTGTGCTCCCTACCGCTACTCCCACGTATACTCTCGCACCTCCCCATCCTCCAGCGTGAAGAGCTGATCGGTGAGGCTGTGCTCGTGGTTGGCGGCGTCCATCTGGATCTGGCGGTACAGATTCGCAAAGATGGCGCTGTCGCTGTCGCTGAATATGATCAGGAAGTCGCGGTTGGGCACGCCGATCACCATCCGGCCACTGAATTCCTTGCGCCAGCGCTCGAGCAGGCTCGGCAGCAGCAGCCGCGTGGCGTCGAAGCCATCCAGGGTGTTGAGGATGATCAGGCGCTGGTCCTCCGTTCCAGCGACGGTGTAGCTGCCCCGCTCGTCGGTGCGGCGGCGCAGGTTCTCGATCGCCTGCTCGTGGAGCTCGTGCTCGGCGACGCCCCAGCGCTCCAGGTGCTGCTCGTTGATGTAAGCCGCCCGGTCGCCCTCGCCGATCACGTAGGTGATCATCAGGTCGGCCAGGAATGGCCGGTAGACCAGCATCGGCAGCTGGCGCTCCCGCACCGTCGCCAGCAGCTTCAGCGGCTTGAGCATAGGGAACACGCGCTCGCGCAGTTCCGCGAAGTTTGTGATTGAGCGGTCGATGCTCATAGGTCGATCCCATCCAGCCCCGACTGCCAGGCGCGGCGCAGGGCGTTCAGCTCAAGGTGGATCAGGCCGGCGCCTCCTCTCTCGATCCGCAGCTCGGCGCCATTGGTCACGGCGCCCAAGCGCAGCAGCGGCACCCCGGCCAGAGCTTGCTCGAAGGCGGCCCCATCCTGCGGGCGCACCTCCACCAGAAAGCGGCTCGGCGTCTCGCTGAAGAGGGCCACGAGCGGGTCGGCGGCTACGGCGCTCACATCGAGGGCGAGCCCCAGGTCGCCGGCGATGCACATCTCGGCGGCGGCCACCGCCAGCCCGCCCTCGCTCAGATCGTGGCAGGCCCGCACCAGCCCATCCCTCATTGCGCGATGAAGGGCCGCAAAGGTTTGCCGCGCAACGGCGAGATCGACGCGGGGCACTTGGAGATTCTGCTCCGCGATGCCATCCGGCCACAGCCCGAGATCCAGAAGATGTGCGCCCGCGAGCTCGGCCCGCGTCGCGCCGATCAGGTAGATAGCATTCCCCGGCTCCTTGAGGTCCATCGTCACGCAGCGGCGCACGTCGGGCACGTGAGCCAGCGCCGAGATCAGCAGGGTGGGCGGGATGGCCACGCGCCGGCCCGTGGCGTCGCGGTACTCGTTATTCAGGCTATCCTTGCCTGAGATAAAGGGCGTGCCGAAGGCGACGGCGGCGTCGTAGCAGCCAGCGGCGGCTCGCACCAGGCCGGCCATACGATCCGGCTGGCGCGGGTCGCCCCAGCAGAAGTTATCGAGGATGGCGGTGCGGGCCGGGTCGCCGCCCACGGCCACCACGTTCCGCAGCGCCTCGTCCACCGCCGCC
>DAOUGF010000929.1:0-18974 GCA_034429295.1 Chloroflexaceae bacterium | reverse complement strand
CTGCAGCGTGAGGCGCATCATTGCCGCGCCCACATCGACCGGGCGATCTGTGCCTGCGGCTGTCTCCCACTCGGCCAGCAGCGCCTCGGCGCGGGCGACCATGGCATCGCCCATCGCAGCGATGCGCTGGCGATGGAAGGCGGGCTGGGCCAGGCGGCGCTGCCGCAGCCAGAAGTCGCCCTGGCTGGTAAGCAGGCCGTTGCCGACGATGCGGCGCATGATCACGTAGCTCACATGCTCCTTCGTGTACTGCTTCACCTGCTCCTGAAGCACGTACTTCAGCGCGTCGGGGTGGGCGAGCAGATGCGAGCGCAGCGGACCGATCCGGTAGGCCGCCACGTCGCCGTACTGGGTGAAGGTGCGCATCAGGAAGCCGAGCGAGTCGCGGCGGAGCTCGGGCAGCACGCCGAGCAGCGGGTGGCCCTTCGGGCCGGGCGGTCTGAGGGGCGCGAGAGCAGCGGCAGTGGCCATAGATGGTTTCTCCTGCGCTATGTCGTATTGGGCTTGTATTCGGGAGGGCGGCCACGACGGGCCGCCCTTATGGCTCTGCGGCAAGGCAGGCGCGATTCAGAACTGGTAGTTCACCACCTGGGCGATCTGCCGCTCCTGGGCCGCCGGCGGCAGCTGGCGCAGCAGCCAATTCCGCAGGGCTACGGCGAGCGGGTTGGCCCACTGGCCCATAGCGCCGAGCTGGCGGGATCGCTGGACGATCGACGCGGTGCGGGCTGTCCGCAGCCCTTCGTAGCGCCGCAGCGCCTCCGCCATATCGCTCGTTTCCGCGAGGCAGCGTGCGAGGACAGCGGCATCTTCGAGGGCCTGGCAGGCGCCCTGGCCGAGGTTGGGCGTCATCGGGTGGGCGGCGTCGCCGAGCAGTGTCACCAGGCCCTCGCCCCAGCGGCGCAGCGGCGGCCTGTCGTAGATGTCGTGGCGCAGGATGGTCGCTTCTGGCGTGGCGGCGATCAGCTCGGGGATGGGCGCGTGCCAGTCGCCGAAGTGGCGTAGCAGCTCGGCCCGCTCGCCGTCGGGGCTGCGGCCGCCCGCGGGCGTGTTCGCCGTGGCGAACCAGTAGACGCGGCCGTCGGAGAGGGGCACCTGGCCGAAACGGGTGCCACGGCCCCAGGTCTCGCCCGGCAGCAGGCGGGCCTGGTCGAAGGGGACGACGGCGCGCCAGGCGGTGTAGCCGGCGTAGACGGGCGGTGTGTCGCCGTGGAGCTGGGCGCGCACCCGCGAGCGGATGCCGTCGGCGCCGATCAGCAGGTCGCCGTGGGCGCTCGTGCCGTCGGCGAAGTGCGCCGTGACGCCCGCCCCATCCTGGGTGAAGCTGACGAACGCCTTGCCGCGGTGGAGCCGGGCCGGGTCGAGCAGTCGCAGCAGGCCGCTGTGGAGTTCGGCGCGGTGGACGGCCACGGTGAGGGCCTGGCCCGGCCCCATCCCGTCGGTGAAGCGGGCGAGCAGCGCGCCATCAACGGAGCGGATGCCGCCCGTCTGGCCCGTAATGCTGATGGGCGCCACAACGTCGCCGGAGCCGATCGCCTCCAGGGCGCGGATAGCGTTGGCCCAGAGCGAGAGACCGGCGCCCACCTCACCGAGCTCCTCAGCCCGCTCGAACAACTCGACCTCGACACCGATATTCGTGAGGCCGACCGCGGCCGCCAGGCCGCCGATCCCCCCGCCGATGATGAGCGCTTTGCGCGACACGATCTATCTCCTCTCCATAAGGAGGGCGGCTACGACGGGCCGCCCTTACTGTTCTCAGGCGCCGCGATCCCGTCCAGCACGAGATCGAGGTAGCGGGCGGCGAGGGCGCCGAGCGGCAGTCCCTCACCCTGCACCCACTCGAAGAAGGCCGAAAAGTAAGCGTTGCGGACGAGCAAGGCCAGGCGCGACGGCGGCTCGTCGGCCAGCAGCTCGCCGCGGGTCTGGCCGGCGGCTATGATCTGCTCGAAGAGTGCGTCAAGCTCGCCGATGCCCTGCCGGTCGATCGCCAGCAGGCTCTGGCGGGCCAGCAGCTCCACCGCCAGCGTGCGCATCTCGGCCGGCTGCCCCTCGATGCCGCGGGCCAGCGCCGCAACCACGGCGTGGAGCCGGGCGCGGGTGGGCTGGGCCTCGAACTCGGGGTTGTTGCGGAACGCGGCGTAGAGCCGGTCCATCTGCAGGCGGCCGATATGCTCCAGCACGGCCTCCTTGCTGGCGAAGTGGACGAAGAAAGTGCCCTTCGCCACGCCCGCCGCCTTGGTGATCTGCTCGACCGTGGTGGCCGCGAAGCCCTGCTCGTGGAAGAGCCTCAGGGCCGCCTCGAAGATCCGCCGGGCCGTCTCCGCCTTTTGTCGCTGCCGGGTGGTTGCCATTTCAGTGACCGTATTCAGTGACCGTGGTCATTATACGCAGGGAAATTGAGCGTGTCAAGAGGCTCGTCTCCCACCGTCGCCCAAAGCTTGAAGCTTAAAGCGGCCTAGTGCATGATCTGGCAGGCTTCTTGGGATGGAAGCACTGCTAGTTGGCGTCAGAATGCCATAGCGGTAGGGACTACGCGATACCGACACTAGAGGTGCCGATCTGCCAACACTTGCGAAGGAGTACAGTTGAATCGCACGGCCGCCGTTTGATACCCGCTGAGAATTTCGTCAGCGTGAGCGCCCTATCAGTTATACTGAATTCATCGGTGGTCGCTACTCTTAGCCACATACCCGGATAAAAGAGCCTGTCGTTCGAGTGCGCAGCGTAACAGCGAGGCATCATTGCGGGCCTGGTTATAGCAGCGTGGTCGCGCGAAGGGCTTTGTTCGTCGATCAGGAGAAAGTATGGGCTCATCGCACCGCTGGCGCATCCTGATGCTGTTGCAGAATAATCCCTACCCGCAGGATACTCGCGTCCGACACGAAGCGCAGACGTTGTCTGCCGCTGGTTACCAAGTGACGGTTATCGCTCCATCTGGGCGCGGCCAACCTCTCTACGAGAATGTTGATGGAGTCCATACCTATCGCTACCCTCCTCCTCCAAGTGCCGGGAGCATCGTCGGCTACTTGGGCGAGTACGCCTACTCCATGACGATGAGCTTCCTGATCTCGCTGTATGTCGCGCTCCGCCATGGCTTTGATGCGATTCACGCCCACAATCCCCCAGACACTTTCGTCTTTATCGCCCTGTTCTATAAGCTTTTTGGCAAGCGCTATATCTACGACCAGCACGATCTCTGCCCCGAGCTCTATGCAACCCGCTTCAGCGATGGCGACGTCTCGCGTTCGTTTCTCTACCGCACGCTGCTGTGGGTCGAGCGACTGAACCTGCGCTTCGCAGATCATACGATCGCCACCAATCAGTCCTACAAGCGCGTCCAGATGGAGCGCGGCAATATACCGGAGGAGCGCATCAGCATTGTGCGCAACGGGCCGGATTTGCGGCGGATGAGGCGTACTGCGCCTCCCCCTGAGCTGCAGGCGCGCTACCAAGGGCTGACCGTCTTTGGCTATTTGGGCATTATCGGGCGCCAGGACGGCGTGGACTACCTGCTGCGGGCCTTGTCGCACTTGGTGAACGATCTGAAGCGTAGCGACTTTGTCTGCCTGATCATTGGCAAGGGCGACGCGCTGCCTGAACTCAAGGCGCTCGCCACCACCCTCGGGCTCAACTCACATGTGCAATTCACAGGATGGGTGAGCGACGACGACTTGGTCCCGTACCTCTCCCTGGCTGACATCTTCGTTGACCCCGACCCATCGAACCCGCTGAACGACAAGTCGACGATGACGAAAATGATGGATTATATGGCTATGGGTCGGCCTATCGTCGCCTTCGACTTGCCTGAGCAGCGATACTCAGCGCAGGAAGCCGCTCTGTATGTGACGCCGAATGATGAGCGTCAATTCGCAGTTGCCTTGCAGACCCTGATGGATGATCCGGAGCGCCGACGCCGTATGGGTGAGATCGGCCGCCGCCGCGTTGAGCAGGAGCTTGCGTGGCAACATAGTGCGGTGAATCTGCTGCACGCCTACTCCACGCTCTTGCCGCTCGCCGAAGGGCAAGCGACGCACAACAAGCTGCCAGGATAGATGCACCTGTGAGCGAGCAAACCCCTGAAACTCGCCTCAACTTGCGCCGAGGCTTCCTCTACACCGGGGCCGGATCTATAGGCGTTGTGGTGCTACTGTTCCTGGAAACGATGATCGCCGTGCGGCTGGTTCCTCCAGAGCAGTACGGCGGCTATATGCTGCTGATCTTTGTTGTCAACCTCTTTGTCACGGTGATCGACTTTGGCCTGAAGACGTCTATCACCAAGATGGTTGCGAGCGGCGATGCTGCCACGCAGTCAGCCCTCATCGGCAGTGCGGTCTGTTTGCGGTTACTTGCACTGCTCGTGCTGTCGGCTGTGATCTGGCTTGCCCAGGATTGGCTCGGGCTGCTCGATCCTACCGGAACCTCACAGCGCTATATCCTGCTGTTGCCGGTGATGCTTGCCGTCACCAGCCTCGACGAGCTGCTGCTTGCGATCCTTCAGGGCCTTCTGGCGTATCGTCAGATCGCGGTGGCGCAGATTCTCCGCAGCCTGCTCCGCCTCGTGCTGACCGGCGTCTTCCTGCTCGTCTTCGACCTTTCCCTGTTGGGGTTGATCCACGCCTGGAATATCGCTGGCGCCATCGCGATCGTCTATGAGATACTCGCCATGCTGAGCTTGCGGCGCGGGCGGTTGCGCTTCGACGTGGTGCGAGAGATGCTTACCTTTGGGCTGCCGATCTACTTCAATCGCGTGATCTGGTTCGTGTTTCAACGCATCAACCTCCTGTTGGTAGGTTGGCTGGCCGGCCCGGTCAGCGTGGCGCTCTTCGCCGTCGCGTCGCGGATCCCTGATGCGCTGATGCGGCTCTCCGACTCGTTCACCTCGGTCTACTTTCCAACGATCGCCGCGCTGCTGGCCCGCGATCAGCGAGAGCAGGCGGCGAATATGCTGAACGAGTCGCTGCGGCTCATCTCGTTTGTGATCGGGCTTGGCGCCCTCGTTGCCGTAGTCTTTGGGCGCGAGATTGTCACGCTGCTCTTCTCGACCGCATATGTTGATGTGGGCGACGCATTCGGCATCCTGATGCTGGCGCTCCATATCTCGTTCATCCTGAATGTCCTTGGCTATACCCTTACGGCTGCCGACAAGCCCACCAGCTCACTGATCGCCGACACGACGCGCACAGCGCTGAATCTAGCCGGCAACGCCGTCCTTATTCCTTTGCTGAACTATGTTGGGGCAGCCGTGGCAAATCTGCTCGCGGGGCACCTCACGCAGCCACTGGTGCTGCATCTGCTTCGCCGGCATCAGATCCCGGTGATTCTGCTGCCGTACTTGAAGCAGACAACGCTCCTCCTGCTGTGCAGCCTCTGCTTCTGGCTTCTGCAGCCGACTGATCTGATCATCAGGGCCACGCTGATACTGGGCTATGTCGGCCTTAACGTTTTGCTCTCCACCATCGCCTTCTCCGACCTGCGCATACTGCTGCGCGTGTCTCAGACGAAAGCACAGCCGCCGCTCAAAACTCCGTAGTCGCCCCAGATCGCGGCTTGTCATAAAGGCATTTGCTGACAATACTGTCATAAATGGGCATACACGATTTAACAAAACTTCATGCCTCTCCACTAGACTGCATGAACCTCTCTGCGCCGAGCTACGTGGGCGCCGGTATGCCGACTAAGGCAATGCGTATGCAGTCAATGCTGGTCAGCATTGTCATCGTAACCTGGAATCGCCGCGACGACATTCTTGAAACCATCCAGTCGGTTTACGATCAGCAGTATTCAAATATAGAGATAGTAGTTGTCGACAACGGCTCCAGCGACGGCACCGTTGAGGCGATCCATGAGCGCTATCCGGCGGTGAACGTCGTGGCCCTCACAGAGAATACTGGCGCGTCAGTGGGGCGTAATATCGGGATAAGCTACGCCCGCGGCGATATCGTCTTCTTCCTCGATAGCGACGCGAGCCTTGATCACGACGCCGTGAACAGGGTGGTGCAGACCTTTGAGAGGATGCCAGAGGTTGGGGCGATCGCATGCAAGGTGGTGAACTTCTACACTCGGCAACTCGACTCGGTGGCTGGGTGGGTTTTTTCCGAGCGAGTGAAGGCTCGACAGGACGAGGAGTTCACCTGTTTTACCGTCTCCGAATGTGGTAGTGCTTTTCGCAAGCAGTTGCTAGAACAGATAGGAGGATTCTGGGATTACCTCTTCTTTGGCCGTGAAGGTGAAGAGTTGTGCTTGAGGGTTTGGGGCGCCGGCCAACAGATCAGGTATGTGCCGTCCGCCAAGGTGTACCATCGCGTTTCACCGCACAAGCGTTATGAGGGTGGGAATCGTGAGTACCACCAGATTCGTAATATACTAGCGATCTATAGTACTCGCTACACCTGGTGGATGCTGCTGCTGTTCCTGCCGCTCAAGCTTACCAGTATTATTGTCAAAGGGCTGACCAAGCGGCAGATGCCCGATGTCCTGCGTGCGTTGTATCATGTTGTTCTCGATCTGCCAATCCTGCTCCGCCAACGCCGACCGCTCAGCAACCGCGCCGCTCGTACCTATGTCATGTTGCACCGCGACCACGGCGCCCTTAGTTGGAATCTGCGCGATTGGCTCACCCATAAGGCTAATCTCTCCATAGACAGCCTGTCGATCGCAGGGAGGCTGCGGCGCGTGAGAAAGCGTTAGTTCCACGGTCGGCGCAGCTTTTTTCTCTGTTGTAGGCTTATGGAGGACGCCGTTGATATTGCAATGATAGCTTTGAGTTGCGCTGATGCCGGACCTAGCATCAGCCTTGTTCCTCATCAGACTTGGGAGGCCTTGGAGCCATGACACTCGCTGATCTGAAGCATATTATATGGCGATGGCGGATCATTATTGTGGCCGCGACCGTTGCCGCGATCCTCGCGGTGATGTTGAACTTCTTGGTCTTTCCGGCCGTTTACGAATCCACCGCCAAGATTCAGATCACCTTGCCGCAGGGCGAAGACGTCGTGCTCTTCGAGGGCTACCGCGCCGAGTCCTCTCTGGACACGCTTATGGTCACGCGCAATAACTTCGGGGAGGTTCTGGAAAGCCTCGAGGTGAAGCGACGTACAGCGGAACAGCTGGGCCTGAGCGAAAGCGATGCGGAGTATGGTGTCGAGATGGAAGAGGTGCGCGACTCCAACTTCATCTACGTGAGGGTGCGCGCACATTCGCCGCAGCAGGCCGCCCAAATCGCCGATGCCCACGTGGCGAACGCCATCGCCTACTATGGCGAGATCCGCGCGAAGCCTGCCGCCACAGCCCGGGCCTTCTTCGAAGAGCAGTTGATCGCCGCCGACGCAGCGCTGCGTGAGGCCGAGCAGGAGTTGAATGCTTTCCAGGTCAAGCACAGCATCTCAGAGCTGCCGCAGAACATCACCAACACCCAATCTCAGATTAGTGACCTGCAGAGTCAGCGAGACCTCGCCATTATCGAGCGCCCGACGAATCGGTCTGTCGAGCGCATCGACGCGCTCCTTGCCGAACGCCAGAGTAAGCTGAATCAGCTGCTCGCCCTCGATGGCGAGTACAACCGGCTCCTGGCAAAGGTGGAGCGTGCACGCGCCGAGCAGAAGCTGCTGTACGACGCCGCCACCGAGGCCGGGCTGAAGGAGATGCGGGTGAGGACGGCCAGCTTCATCCAGGTGATCGAACCCCCTGACCTGCCCACGAGCGAGGCCTTCCCTAGCCGTGCCATCCTGCTGTTTCTGGGCGCCTTCGGCGGCCTCGGCGGTGGTCTCCTCCTGGCCTTCCTGCTCGAGTATCTATCGCGGAGCGCCACCATCCAGCTGCCGCGGGCGATGGATAGCCCGCGGCGGCTCAGAGTGCCCAGCGAAGTGGCCGCGCCGGCCCGGAGCCATACCAAACACTGATCGTTCGCCGGTAGGACCGATGCGCGAAGGTCAGCCTGAGCATGATCACTCCTAATAGCTTCTCCCGGTCATCGGCAGGCGAGCCTGCTGGTGGTCAGCCGCAGCCGGGCGCGATCGAGCCGCAGCTGCTCGCGCTCGGCGTCCTGGGTATCATCGCGATCGCCGCCGCGATGGTAGTCGCGCCCCTGCTGGCCAGTGGCGCGCTCATTGGCCTGAGCGCCGGCTTAGCGTTGGCGCGCTTCCTCTGGAACCGGAGCGAGCTATCACTCTTGGCGCTGGTCTTTATCACTGCCAGCTTCATCTCCGCGAACGCGATCAACATCCCTCTCCCCATCGGCGGCATCGATCTGCGCGATATGGGCTTTGTGGGCGTGGTCGGGCTTGTGGGGATCCAACAGATCCTGCGCTACGGTTGGAGGCTCACCATTCCTTGGTGGCCGGTCAGCCTGTCGATACTAATCTTTCTAGGCGTCGCCCTGTTCTCGCTGATCTATGCCCTTTTTATCCAGCGCGTTCAGGTCAATTTGGCCCTCAATGAGTTCCGGGCGCTGCTCTTCCTGTCGGTGTTTTTTGTTACGGCGCTGACGATCACCGACAGGCGCCGGTTGCGCACGGTAGCCCTTGGCCTATTTCTGCTGGCCGACATCACGGCGCTGATCGTCATCCTGCAACAATTTCTCGGCCGCGACTCCTATCTGATCGGAGCTATGGCTGAGGGCTGGCGCGTAGAGGCCGCAGATGGCGCTAGTGGGTCAGGGATCGGCTCGCTTCGCATCATCCCGCCGGGCCACGTGCTCATGTTCATTGCGATGCTGGTCTCGTTTGCGTTTGGGATCCGGCGGGATCAGAGCATAGCGCAGCGTGGATTCTTCGGCTTTCAGTTTCTGTTTATTAACATAGGCCTGCTACTCACCTACACCCGGTCGCAGTGGATCGCCGCCGCCCTCGCGATCGCGATTATCACCCTGCTCATCCCCGCCGCAGACCGGCGCGCTCTGATGGGCGGCGTGGCCGTTCTGCTGGCGCTATCAGTCGTGGCGTTTGCCCTGATGCCAGCTGAGCTACGGAACGATCTGTTGGGCTCCACGTTTGTGGAGGCGACGGTCGCCCGCTTCTCGACCATGCTCACGCCGCGGGAGACCTTGCAGACGTACTCGCTGCAGTGGCGCATCTATGAGAACGGGGAGGCCTTCCGCAGCATCCGCGAGCATCCGTTGATAGGGATCGGTCTGGGCAATACGTACCGCACCTATACTCTGACCCAGAAAGAAACAATGGGCTTTGACCCACTCTTTCTGCGGTACATCCACAACGGGTACCTGTATATCGCCATCAAGATGGGTCTCATTGGGCTGGCTGCATACGCCTGGATCGCCTTCAGCTTTCTCTTCCACGGCTTCCGCGGTTTCACCCGCATCCGCGACCCCGAGCTGAAGCAGTTGTCCCTGGTGATGCTTGCCGGCTTCGTTGGATTCTCCTGGTGGTGTATCACCGAGCCGCATCTCCTGTATATCGAGGGGATGTCTACCCTCGGCCTGATGATTGGCCTGGTTGCCTGCGCCTTACGGCTGGATATGCAGAGCGGGGAAGTGCGCTCTAGGTCGCAGCCTGCGTCTCCCTCAGCGTACGATTCGCCGTAGCGGCGGGCAAGACAGTGGATGTGCCTCGGCCCCATCCGCGCCTTGAGGCGGCTGCATCCGCGCTAGCTCATGGGCGAAAGCTCACAATATTGTCAAAGCAAGTAGGAGGAGATTCAAGCCGCCTTCACAATCAAGATGTATGATGGAGCTCACACTTCAAGCGCCTGCAGAACCACATGTGCCTACGAATTTGCTGGCCTATGCATCCCTACCTATCGTCTGGCACCTGTAGCTGCGGCCGTGCATATCTGGCCGGAAAATCTTCTCCCACCTCCTCACAGCTAGGTCATAAGGAGGAACCCAGTGTCTCAGTCTTTTGATATCAAATTCGTTGACCTCGAGCGTCAGTATCAGACGATCAAAGAGGAGATCGACGCCGCCATCGCCGACGTGATCAGCCGTACTAATTTTATCCTGGGCGATCACGTGCACCTGTTCGAGAAGGAGTTCGCCGCGTACTGCGAGGCCGCCGAGGCGGTAGGGGTCGATAATGGCACTTCAGCTCTCGAGATGGCCCTGCGCGCTCTCGGCATCGGCCCCGGCGACGATGTGCTGGTTCCGGCCAATAGCTTCATGGCGAGCGCCTCGGCGGTCTCGTTCGTCGGCGCCAAACCAGTATTTGTGGACGTCGATCCGGTAACCCACCTGATAGATGTGACGCAGCTGGCCCGGCGCATCACCCCTCGCACCCGTGCGATCATCCCTGTACACCTCTATGGCCAGGCCGCCGATATGGACCCTATCATGGAGTTCGCCCGCGAGCACAACTTGCTCGTGGTGGAGGATGCCTGCCAGGCTCACGGCGCGCGCTACAAGGGCCGCCGGGTTGGAGGAATCGGCCATGCCGCCGCCTTCTCGTTCTATCCCGGAAAGAACCTTGGCGCCTATGGCGACGGCGGCGCGGTAGTGACGAACGACGCCGCTGTGGCTGAGGCGCTGCGGGTGATGCGGAACTGCGGCCAGCGTGAGAAGTATACGCACGTGATGCTCTCCTACAACCGCCGTCTCGACACGCTGCAAGCCGCTATTCTGCGAGTGAAGCTGCGCTATCTCGACCAGTGGAACGCGCTGCGCC
Source organism: Chloroflexaceae bacterium (assembly GCA_034429295.1). Classification (GTDB taxonomy): domain Bacteria; phylum Chloroflexota; class Chloroflexia; order Chloroflexales; family Chloroflexaceae; genus OHK40. The sequence goes on along the minus strand of DAOUGF010000929.1, from coordinate 8,364 downwards.
GCCAATGGGCCGGCCTGCTGAACGAGTTGCTCGCCGACAGTGGCGCAGTCCTGCCGGTCACGCGCCCCGAGAACGAGCACGTCTTCCATCTCTACGTCGTGCAGGTCGAAGAGCGGAGCGCGGTCCAGGAATTCCTCAAGCAGAGGAATATCGCCACGGGCATCCACTACCCGCTCCCTATCCATCTACAGCCGGCCTACGCGGAGTTGGGCTACAAGCAGGGCGACTTCCCCGTCACCGAGGCCGCTGCGAAGCGTATCCTCTCGCTGCCGATGTTCGCTGAGCTTACCGAGAGCGAGGTTCGCTATATAGCCGAGATGTTCAAAGCGGCCATCGCGGTGGGCAGGGCCGAGCCGCTCATGCAAAGCGTGGGCGCTTAAAGTCAGTGCCGGCTTGTGCCGAGCCGGCGGGCGCCCTCACGAACCTGATGCGGGGGCAGCTGCGAAGGTGCGATCGTCAGTGTCAGCAACGTAGTTGCCCTCGATGCCCATGCTCGCTCCAGCGTCGCCGGCGATCCCGCTCGGGTGCTGTGCTTGGTAGGGAGTGCGTCGGAGGCGACCGCCGACGCCAGCGCCTGACCGGCACGGAGGACGGGTGTACGCGAGCTCGCCTATCTGATACGAGGCGGTCGAGAGCGGGGCTGCGGCTGGTGGCCCCGCTTTTCGTGCGCCCATCGCTGCTCTACGCCGGCCGCGTGAGCTCAGGCTGCTTGTGCCGAGCAGGCTGGCGATGATGTCGCTTCAACCAAGGTATCCGGCGGTCCTAATCGCGCCGGCTAGCGCTGCTGGAGCGTGTTCACAGCGTAGGACCGGCCCAAGCCAGCGCGCTCACGGGCGCGCTCGATTGTCTCAGCATAGACTTGCTCGAGACGGTCGCCGATCAGCTTCCAGTCGTACTTCTGCTCAACCAGGCGGCGCCCGGCAGCGGCGAGTCGCTGGCGCTGCGCCCTGTCGTGCAGCAAGGTCACGACCGAACGGGCGAAGGACTCAGGATCGTCGGCCAGCAGGATGTTCTCCCCGTGGGTCACATCAATGCCCTCTGCACCGATGGAAGTTGCTACCACTGCCCGCTGCATCGACATCGCCTCGAGGATCTTCAGCCGTGTCCCCCCGCCGACTCGCAGCGGCACGATCACCAGGCTTGCCGTGGCGAAGACGCTGCGGATATCTTCGAGGTAGCCGGTGATGGTTACTCCCTGGCTGCCGGCGTAGCGCTGGATCTCTGGCGGCGGATTCTTACCGGCAATGCAGAGTTGTACGTCGGGAACTGCCTGCCTGACACGTGGGTATATCTCTTCGAGGAAATACTTGAGGCCGTCGGTGTTGGGGAAATAGTTGATCGTCCCGGTGAACAGGATGACGTTGTCGTGGCCGAGCGGAGCCGGATTGGTGAAGTAGTCGCAGTCGACCCCGTTGGGAATAACGGCGTAGCCAGGGCCGCGCGTCTGGGCTTCTAGGGTTGCCCTATCACGTTCAGAGGTTGTTAACACTGTCGTGAACCGCTCACAGATCGCGATCTCCTGGCGCCGGAACTTCCACCACTCAGAGAAGCTGTATAGCTTTCGCAACGAGAGCCGCTCGGTCTGATAGATCCGGTGCAGCAGCTCATACTCGACGTTGTGCTGGTCGAGGACGCTGCGCGAGTAGTCGCGCAGATGATAGTAGCCCATCTGCGAGAACTCGATCTGTACGATGTCGAACGGCCGTGTGGCCAAGTAGTGGTCGATCGTACGCTGCATCTCGGGAGCATACGCGGCAGTGTACTGGTACGGGCGCCGGCGCGCCAGAGAGATGAGCTGCTGTTTGCGCTTCTGCGTGAGTAGCTGATGATTGGCCAAGGGTACCGGCACGACCTCGGCGCAGAAATCGCGGAGGGCTTCTGCCCGTCCGGGGATATCGGGGTCGCGATCAAAAGCGATCAGGGTGACTTCGTGGCGCCGTGAGAGCTGCTTCGCCAGCATGTAGACGCGCATTTGGGCGCCGCCGACAGGCGGATATGGCAGATTAGCCGTGACAATAAGTACCCGCATGATATGGTACCGATCATCGCACGCTGGCTGCTACAGATGCGGCGAACTGCCTCCACCATAGTCAACCAAACTGAGAATTGCTCTAAGGGACGCTTATTACTACGGTTGCGGTCATGTTCCACAGAATGCGGGGATCCCACGCGTGAGGGCGAATCGTGGCGATGTAGGTGGTGTAGTCGCTGACCTGATCGCTATCGCCAGCCGGGCGGATCCGCTCTACAGAGCCGGGCAGTTCAAGCCCAGGTAGGGCGTCGAAGGTGATCACCACCGGCGCCCCCTCGCTGAAACGTACGGCATCCAGCTCAACCAGGTCACGTGTTTCGACCCGCCACTCCTCCGTGTTCGCCACAGAGACGACAACCTCGTTGGCCACAGCCCGCTGGCCAAGAAGCAGATCGCTCGCGGCGATAATGCCGTCGAACGGCGCGCGCAGGGTTGCCTCATCAAGTTGCAGGCGGGCCTCCTGCAGGTAAGCGGTACGCTGCTGCAGGCGAGCCCGGGCTTCGGCGATCTCGGCTTCGCGGGCGGGGCCTGTCAGTGATGCGAGATGCGCCTCGGCGCGGGCGACATCAGCTTGAGCCGCCGCTATGGCGTCGGGCTTGGGGCCGGCGAGCAGACGCTCAAGCTCAGCCTTGGCCTCGTGCACCTCGGTTTCCGCGGCCTCGATGCCCGTAATCTCTGCCTTCTGCGCCAGCTCAAAGTCGAGCTTGGCCTGATCCAGCGTCGCCTCAGCGGCCTTGACCTCGCGCAGGGCGGCCTCTTCGCGGGCTCTTTCCTCCGGATCGAGATCGGACTTACGCCTGTTCTCCCAATAGATGATGTTATACGCATCCTGAGCGTTGCGGAGCGCATCTGCAGCTTTCGTGAGTTCGAGCTCGGCTTTGTTCTTCGCCACAGAAAGCCGATCGCGCTCGCGCTGCAGGTTCGCCTGGGCGCGATCGAGGTTCGCCTGTGCGATCCGCACCTCGGTCTGGTCAGGCCCTGAGCGAAGCCTGGCCAGCGCCGCCCGAGCGCGTTCCAACTCCGCCCTGGCGGCGGCGATATCTTGCTGGGTGACCCGGGCTTGGACGCGCTGTAGGTTCGCCTCGGCGTCGGCCACTGCCGCAGTCGCATCAGCGATTCTGGCCTCAATGGTGCGCGTATCCAGTCGCGCAATGATCTGACCCTCCTGGACCGTCTGTCCTTCCTGGACGAGGATCTCGACGATCACGCCACTGGTGCCGAAGCTGAGGGCCGCATGTTGCAGCGGTACCACCCGGGCGTCGGCAATAATCAGATCGTTGTTTAGCGTGGTTTGGCTGGAGTTGATGCCGGCTTCGGCAGTGGCGACCACGGGAGCTTCAGTAGGTGCGGCGGTAGGCGGAGGGGCGGTAGGCGCTGTCGTCGGCGATGGGAGCGACCTTGCGGTGTTTGTTGGCGCGGGCGTCGCCAGCTCCTGCTGACCGGTTATGTTCGCACCCCTCGTTGTCGGCTGCCCGGGGCTACAGGCTGTGAGCAGCAACAGTGCGAGCAGCCCCGATGCCAGACGCAGAGCAGAGCCTCTATATATGTTGTATGTCATGTGACCTCTAAATTTAATTGAAAGCTGACTATACAGCATGGCTCGCTCTGCTGCCATCAACGTTGCGACTAGGGATGGCGGCAGATTTGTTGCCTGCTATAAGGAGGCCCGAGCAAGGGACAAAAATTCACTATGATGATAGTTGTAGTGGGTCTCGCTAACTCTCTGATGACGACTATATCGGAAGGTGCTGACGATTTTCTTATGGGCTCGTCACGCCCCTCTCATCCGATAGACTTGAATGGCGGCTTGCTGGTGATGATTACTGTGCGCAGCCGCTGGCGCCGACTGAACACAGCGGGATGCAAAAGCTTGGCGGGCAATGAAATTCTTGTTATCCTTTACAGAGCTAACGGAACTAAGTTCTGATGTCTTCTCACATATATGTGTCAGTAGCGGTGAAGCGTCAGCTTGCAAGGGCGAGCGCCTCATCACTACGGATCTTCGCACACTTGGCTAGCCCTTCTGTGCATGGTCGTTCCAGGCTTTGGAAGCTGCCTGATGGCCGGCAAGTTCTATAATACCCCAAAGGAGATGCCGTCCAGCCGACAGAGGAAGCTATGGCCAGGCCCCCGAAGCCACGACGTTCTCTGTGTCGAGACGCACGAGTGGGAGGCGCCAGCAGCCGGCGAGTGATCACCCTACGCGGGCTTGCGGGCGCTCACGCTGAACATGAGCGGCACGCTCGGCCGGCCCTCAGGAGGGGCGAAGCGGCCGCCTGGCAGCGCCACTGTGCCCTCGAAGGCGGGGAAGCCGTTGGCGTAGGGGTACTCGCGCAGCGACTCCAGCTGCAGCCCGGCCTCCAGCAGCGCCGTCACCACCTCACCGAGCCCCCAATTGAACTCGTGGCTGGGGTGCGGGTTGCGGAAGCCCACCACGCCATCCAAGTAGCCGGAGGGCGTCAGCGCCGGCCCTGCCCAGGCCACATAGTCGCCGATGCCCTCGTCGAACGAGAGCAGCCGGCCGCCGCCGTAGTGGCTCACCACCCGCTCCCCGCGCTCGTCGAGCATGGCTAGGAAGGGGTGGAACTCTACCAGCACGAAGCGGCCGCCGGGCTCGAGCAGCGTGGCGATGCCCCGCGCCCACGCTCCGATGTCCGAGAGCCAGACGATCGCCCCGTACGAGCTGAAAACCAGGTCGAAGTGCTCGCCCCGCTGCGCCGCGGCCTCCAGCCAATCGTACACATCGGCTCGCTCGAAGCGCCCGGGGATGCCGGACTCCTCGGAGAGCCGGCGCGCGAAGGCGATCGCCTCATCGCTGATGTCCACCCCGGTGACCTCGGCGCCGAGCCTGGCGAGGCTCAGGGTGTCCTGCCCGGCGTTGCACTGCAGGTGCAGGAGCCGCTTGCCGGCGACATCGCCGAGCAGCGCGAGCTCTTCCGGGTAGAGCGTGCTGCCGCCCTCGCGGAAGAAGCGCGCCTGGTCGGCCTTATGGCTGTTGTGGGCTTTCGTCGCCTCGTTCCAGGCCAGCCGGTTGACCTCGTGCAGATCTTTGCGTGCCACGCTGCGCCTCTTGTGCTTGAACTGTCTGCCGTGAACGGTAGCACAGAGGGGAGCGCAGCGTCAATCGGGCCGGCGACCGAGGATCGACGACAGACGACAGCTCCATCCCTGCCCGGCGGCGGTCGGTCGTCTGTCGTCCGTGGTCCGTCGTCGAAAGAGCCCTACACCAGTCGCTCGATCCGCACCTGCTCGGCGAGGCGCAGCACCTCCTCCCGCGTGCCGACCTCGGTGCCGTCGCGGCCGGCGGTGGCGGCGCCGCAGGCCACGCCCCAGCGCAGCGCCTCCAGCGGGTCGCCTTGGGTGAGGCCCCAGACCATGCCGGCCACCATCGAGTCGCCGGCGCCGATCGCGCTGCGCTCGCGGATGGCGGGCGGATGGGCCTGCCATCCCTTGCCTTCGTGGGCGAGCAGGGCGCCGTCGGCGCTGAGGGAGACGGCCACGTAGGGGATGCCGTCGAGGGCGAGGGCGGCCTCCAGGGCCTCATACCTGTTGAGCACGGGCCTGCCGCTGAGCTCCCCGGCCTCGACGGAGTTGGGCTTCACCAAGGTGGGCTTGGCGGCGCAGCCGTGGCGCAGCGCCGGCCCGCTCGTGTCGAGGGCCACGAAGGCGCCGGCGCCGCGGATGGCGGCGATCAGGTCGGCGTAGAAGCTGGCGGGGACGCCGGGCGGCAGGCTGCCTGCCAGCACCCACCAGTCGCCGGCCCTGGCCGACTCGCGCACCTGCTGGAGCAGCGCCTCCTGCTCGGCGGCGCTCACCATCGGTCCGGCCTCGTTCACCTTGATCGAGCGGTCGCGGGCGTCGGTAACGATGCTGACGTTAGTGCGGGTCTCACCAGCGATCTGGATGAAGTCGGTGGCGATGCCGAGGGCCTCGAGCCCATCGCGCAGCTGCTCACCTGCAGCGCCGCCAGCGAAGCCGAGGGCCACGCTCTCCGCGCCGAGGGCGGCCAGCATCCGCGAGACGTTAAAGCCCTTGCCGCCGAAGTCCACCCGCGATGCTGAGGCGCGCAGCACCTCGTCGAAGCGGATGGCCGGCACGGCCAGTTCGCGGTCGATAGCAGGGTTGAGGGTGACGGTGAAGATCATGATGGCCGCCAGAACTTCTCGATCAGCGCCTGCTCGGCCTCGGGGGTCCAGAGATCGCCGGGGCCGAGCTTGGCGGCTACGTCGGGATGGCTGTGCTTCAGCTCGGAGAGCCCGGTGAGGGGCAGGCCGCTGATCTGCGGGAAGATCACCACCTTGCCGGCGTAGCGGCCCTCCATCATGGCGCGGATGCCGTCGTGGGCTGCCTCGATCCCGCCGATGGCGGCCACCGAGCGGTTCGGCGAGAGCTGGCCCTCCATAGTCTTGCGGATGACGAGGGCCTGGTCGCTGAGGCGTGAACCGGAGGTGCCGGTGAACTGGGCGTTGTGCAGGTAGACGTCGCTGAGGTTGAGGGGGGCGAGGGTGCCGTTCGGCACGCCGGCGAAGAGCACCAGCATGCCGTCCGGCGCCATCAGCTCGGCGGCCTCGGCCATGATCTGGGCGACAGGCACGCTGACGACCACATCATCGGCGCCCTTGCCGCTGGTCTCCTGTGCCACCAGCTCGGGGAGCGATACGCCCTGGGCCGGGTTGATCGTCAGCAGGCGCCGGTCGTGCTTTTCCGCGAGGGGCTGGAAGAGCTGCTCCAAGGCGGCCAGGCGCAGATCGTTCACGTCGGTGGCGATGATGGTGCGGGGGCCGTCGGGCAGTTCGATCGCTCGTTGGACGTGCATCTGCCCCATGGGGCCGCCAGCGCCCACGAAGACGGCGACGCCGCCTGCGCGCAGCTCAGCGCGGTTGCGGGCCTCGCCGTACGAGGCGGTGATCTCGGGGCCGGGGTTGCCGACGAAGGCGATGTAGTCGTAATGGAGGCGCCCGAGGTCGAGGGCGGGCTTGCCGTCGAGCGGCGTGCGACCGACGAGGTTGCAGGTGCCCCGGCGGGCGATCACCTTGGCGGCGGCGCTCACCGCCTCGGCGGAGCGCGGGTCGAGGATCACCAGATCGTCGAAGCCCTCGCCGTCGGTCAGTTCGTCGGCCAGGGCCTTATAGCCGTCGGGCGTCACCCCGTCGCGGCGCACGATCTTCGCGCCGGTCTCGCGGGCGAGGCGCTCCCACAGTTCGTCGGGAATATCGGTGATGACGATCGTGGCGGGCGCGGCGAGCAACTCAGAGAAAGTGTAGGTCGTGGTGTCGCCGGGCCGCCCGAGGATCCACATCGTGCCGCCGACGCGGGGCTCGAGGCGGCGGCGCTGGGTGTAGGCACCTTCAACGCAGGCCCAAGGCTCCGTGAGGGCCGTCTCTGCGTAGCCGAGGCCGTCGGCTACGGGTAGCACATAGGCGCCGTCGTCGGCGTCGAGCACTTCGGGGCCGATCAGGTGGAACTGGATGAGGCCACCGGGGATGGTGTAGCCGTAGGCGGTGCTCCTGCCGTCGCGGTAGATGTCGGGCTGCATGGCGAGGCGCTGGCCGGGATGGTACTTATCGCGCAGGTTCCGGCCCACCCTGAGCACCGTGAGGGCGGCCTCGTGGCCGAGGCGGGTGGGCTCGACGGCGAGGTCGCGGTTGTAGAGCTTGGGGTGCTTGCCGCCCTGCTGGATCAGCTTCACGTCGGAGAAGCACATGCCCACGGCGTCCACCCGCACCAGCAGCTGGTCGTCGTTGGGCTCGGGCACCGGCACGCGCTCGGGCTTGCCGTCGCGGCCGATCCGCTCGACGCCGGCGCCGTACATGTTCCAGGCCCAGGCCTCGGCGCTCACCGGCGCGTCGGGCGAGCGGTAGATCTCGTAGCGGGTGCTCATGGCTGGTTTTGCCTCCTGGAGCCCTCAGGGCTGCTTGACAAGACAGTGATCGCCTGCGCGGCGGGCGATGCCTGCGCGGCTGGTGCTGCCCCCTGCACCCCCGTGGGGGTTCACCTGCGCGGTAGGCGGCGCCTGCGTGGTGCGCGGTCATGCAGGCGGGCTCCGCCCCCTGCACCCCCGCCGGAGGGGGCGGCTGCCCCCTCCGGACCTCCCCCAAGCCCGAGGGCCGTACCGTGCCTCCGCCTGGTGCCCTACCCGTCTCATCGACGGGTAGAGCCATCCTGTGAGGCTGGCGGCAGATCTGTGGATCGGGGTCGTGTGTACGCATCGGTTGTGCCATCGTTTGCTCGCACAAGGTTCGAGAATGGCTCGGGAGTGGCGGCGGCACGCCGGATCGTGCAGGGCGCAACCACCATGCATGCGCTCCACGCAGGGCCAGGGCTCAAGCCCG
>DAOUGF010000928.1:0-1569 GCA_034429295.1 Chloroflexaceae bacterium | reverse complement strand
GTACGTGAGACGAGGTAGCAGATCAGCGGCGGCATGGTACTGGCCTCCGACTTGGGGTCCAGGGGCGAGGCCCCTGGCGCGGGGGGTGTCGGGGGGCGTGCGTACGCCCCTGACAAATCAAGTGAGCTGCGGGGCGGCAGCGCCCGCTAATGTTGCTCATGCCCCGCATCCGGGGCCAGTAATGGTTGACAAGTCCAATAGTTTGCTATAGGCTAGATGTGCTGCTTCAGGAGGTTGGCACACCAGCGCCGCTGAACCGCACCCCCAAGCTGAAAGCCTGAGGGCGCGAGAGCGGGCGACGGTTGTGCCAGGATGATGAGACAGCACAGCTACATCATTGACAGAGCGCGGAGCGCCGCGCCAGGCCCTCGAGAGAGTGAAGCATGCCGGAGATTATCAGCGACGACTCGCAGCAGATCGAGGCCTACCGGCTCTTCCTGAAGCTGCACCGGCGCTTTCAGGAGCTGAATCGCGAGGAGTTTCGGCCTTACGATCTCTCCCCGCCTCAGTACGCGATCCTGTTCCACGCCAGCCTCGAAGGGGTGCCGCTGAGCAAGATCTGCGAGGAGATGCTCGCCGATAACAGCAACCTCACGCGCCTCGTGGATCGGCTGGAGACGCGAGGCCTGGTGCGCCGTGCGCCGGACCCGCGGGATCGCCGGGTGACGCTTGTGCAGCTCACCGACGAGGGCAAGGCGCTGATCGATGAGCTACGGCCGCGCCACCGGCACTATATCGAGCAACGCATGAGCCATCTCAGCCCCGAGCAGATCGCCGCGCTGTACGAGGCCATGAAAACCCTCTACGACGCCCTGGGGAACGAAATCTAGCAGAGCAGCATACGCCCGCAGGAGGGAAGGCCGAAGTATTGGCTCAGCCTATGCTTCGGCCCAATCCTTGCCTTCGAAAGCATCAGTGTGGCACGATCTCGCATGGCGACAGATACAGCCTCTAAGACTAGCGAACCAGCCCTCGTAACCGAAGCCGCCCCCTCTCGCCTGCCGCCGATGCTGCGGGCCCTGCGCCACCGCAACTATCGCCTCTTCTTCGCCGGCCAGCTCGTCTCACTCACAGGTACCTGGATGCAGAGCGTGGCCCAGGGCTGGCTCGTGCTGCGCCTCACCGACTCGCCGGCCCTGCTTGGCTTGGTGGCGGCGGCCAGTTCGCTGCCGGTGCTGCTGCTCTCGCTCATCGCCGGCACCCTGGCCGACCGCCTCCCCAAACATCGCCTGCTCCTGGCCACGCAGGTCGTCGCGATGCTGCTAGCGGCCACCCTCGCCTTGCTCACCCTCACAGGGCTGGTGCAGGTCTGGCACGTTTTTGTGCTGGCGGGGCTGCTCGGGCTGGTGAACGCCTTCGACGCGCCGGCACGGCAGGCCTTCACCGTGGAGATGGTGGGGCGCGAGGATCTGCTCAACGCGATCGCGCTCAACGCCTCGGTCTTCAACGCGGCCCGCACGGTCGGCCCCGCTATGGCCGGTATCGTGGTGGCGCTGATCGGCGAGGGGCCGGCCTTTGCGGTGAACGCCCTGAGCTTCGTCTTTGTGATCGCCGGGCTGCTGATGATGT
>DAOUGF010000927.1:0-4240 GCA_034429295.1 Chloroflexaceae bacterium | reverse complement strand
GCTGGCGGCGTACCCGACTCATTGACGGGCTGAGCCATCTATCTCGGTCGGTGGCGGATCTGCGGTCGGGGTGGTGTGCGAGCATCGGTTGTGCCACCTGCCTCCGCTCACCGGGTTCAGAAAAGATTGGCGGCGGCACGCCGGAACGGACAGGGCGCAACCAGCGCGCGAGGGCCACCGCGCTTGGCCAGGGCTCAAGCCCGTCGACGAGACGAGGGAGCAGATCAGCGGCGGCACGGTACTGGCCTCCGGCTTGGGGTCCAGGGGCGAGGTCCCTGGCGCGGGGGGTGTCGGGGTGGCGAATGCCGAAGGCATCCTCGAAGAGTGCGCGCGCCCCCCGACAAATCAAGCAGGGAGCGGGGCGGCAGCACCCGCAACAGGCGAGCGAGCGCCCTGCAGAGCTAAGGGCGAAGGCGCTCACATCGTGCCCCGCAGCACCGCCGGCGGCTCCTCGCTCTCCAGGTTAAGCCAGCGCACATCCTCCGGTGTGAGCGTGATATCGAGCGCGGCGCAAGAGGTGCGCGTCTCGGCCAGGGTGCGCGGCCCGATCAGCGGGAAGGTCGGGAAAGGCTGGGCCAGCACGTAGGCCAGGGCCACGGCCACCGGCGGGACGCCCAAGGCCGCCGCCAGCGCGTTCACCCGCTCCAGGCGCGCGAAGTTATCGGGGCTGTACCAGCAGCGCACCAGCTCAGGGTCGTCACGCCTGTCGGGATGGGCGCGCCCAGTGAAGAAGCCCCGCGCCTGGCTCGACCAGGGCATCAGCGGGAGCTGCCGCTCGGTGAGCCACGCCCGCGACGCCGGGTCCGACGCGGCGATGCAGCCGGCCCAGACGGGCTCGATCATGCGGGCCAAGCTGAAGTTGTTGCTCAGCGCCGCGAAGCCCACGAGGCCCCGCTCCTCGGCGTAGCGATTCGCCTCCTCCACTCGCTCGATCGACCAGTTGGAGGCGCCGAAGGCCCGCACCCGCCCCGCCCGTAGCTCGGCGTTCAGCGCCTCGATGAAGTCGCCCGCCGGGATGCTCGGGTTGTCGCGGTGCAGCATATAGATGTCGAGGTAGTCGGTCTGCAGACGCGCCAGGCTCTCGGTGAGTTGGGCGTGCATCGCCTCCGGGTTGCAGTGGGGCGTGTGGGCGCCCTTGTCGAGCAGCACCACCTGCTCGCGCACGCCGCGGTTTTTCACCCACTGGCCGAGGATACGCTCGCAGGCGCCGCCCTGGTAGATGTAGGCGGTATCGAAGCAGGTGCCGCCCCGCTCGAAGAAGTCGTCGAACATCGCCGCGGCGTGGGGCATGCTGATCTGGTTGTCGCAGCCCATCACCAGCCGCGAGACCGGCTTCTCCACCCCGGCGATGCGCCCGTATGGCATCTTCGCCTCCGCGCTCACCGCCAGCGGGCGCCCGCTCATGGTGCGCCGCTGCTCAGGCGCGTCGGGGCGCTCGGAGTCGTAGACCATGCCGATCGCCGCGCGCCACATATCGAGCACGCGCATGTTGTCGAGGGTATCGTCCCAGCTCATCGCGGGCGATTGGCGCTCGCCGAGCGAGGCGGCCACGGCGTCGGCCTCGAAGGCGTAGAGATCGCCCGGCTCGAACTCGATCGTCTCGGGCTCGGCGGCGTCGTAGCGCTGCACGACGATCCTGGCGGGCCTGTCGCCGCGGCCCGGCGTGAACGGCTCGGGCACGTAGATGCTGCCCTCGCTGCCGTAGATGCGCGCCCCGCGCTCCATGCGCAGCTGCACGCCGCAGGCCACTTGGGCGATCAGACCGCCCTCGAAGGTGAGCTGGGCCATCGCCCACTCGTCCACCCGGCTCGCCGCGCCGATCTGCCCTGTGCCCTGCACCGAAATCGGCTCAGCGAAGAGCTTGCCCGTAGCCGCGCCAGCCACCAAGCGGGCGAACGAGGCGACGTAGCAGCCCACGTCGAGGATGCCGCCGCCGCCGAGTCGCTGGTTGAGCAGGCGGCTCTCCAGGTTCGGGCCACTGTCGAAGCTGAAGTTCACCTGCACGGCCCGCACGGCGCCGATCGCTCCGGAGCGGATCAGCTCCGCCAGGCGGATCGTCTGCGGGTGGCAGCGGTACATGAAGGCTTCCATCAGGAAGACGTCGTGCTTGCGGGCGGCCTCGACCATCGCCATCGCCTCGGCGTGGTTCAGCCCGATCGGCTTCTCCACGAGCAGATGCTTGCCTGCTGCCGCAGCCTTCAGCGCCCATTCGGCGTGGGCGGGGTGGGGCGTGGCGATGTAGATGGCCTCGACGGTGTCGTCGGCGAGCAGGGCCTCGTAGCTGCCGTGGCGGTGCGGCACGTCGTACTGTGCCCCGAACGTGTCGGCTGTGGCCTGCGTGCGGCTGCCCACGGCCACCAGCCGGCCGTGCTCCGATGCCGCGAGGCCCTTCGCGAAGGCGTGGGCGATCCCGCCCAAGCCGAGGATTCCCCAGGAGAGGCGTGTCACAGGTGCTCCGGTTTGGCTATCAGGGATTGGTGTTTCCAGGGTGGGCGCTCACGATGGGGCGCCCTTACACAGCAGAGGCGAGTGCGAAAACTCTGTCGGGCCGTGCCGGAGGGGCGGCCACGATGGGCCGCCCTCCTTGGGCGATCCGGCCGATCTCGAACATACGAGGATCGCGGCGCCGTCTAGATCAGCGCCAGCGTCGCCCGCATCCAGCCGAGGGCGTAGGCCTTGCCGGCGTGCCACGGTGCGGCGCAGCTCATCGCCGGCGTGTGGTCGGGGATGAGCACGCCGTCGTAGCCGTTGCGCTTGAGGATGCGCATCGCCTCGACCATATCCACGTCGCCATCGTCAACGAACATCTCATCGTACATCGGCACCTTGCCGCGGACGTTGCGGAAGTGGACGTAGTGGATGCGGCCGGTGCGGCTGTAGCGGTCGATCACCTCGTAGATGTCGCTGCCGTCGTTCATCTCGGCCAGGGTGCCGATGCAGAACTCCATGCCGTTGGCGGGGCTCGGCGAGATGTCGAGCACCCGCTGGTAGAGATCGGCGCGGTAGACGAGACGCGGCGTGCCTCGCAGCGTCTCCAGGGGTGGGTCGTCGGGGTGGAGGGCGAGGCGCACGCCGGCCTCCTCGGCGGTGGGCAGCACATCGCGCAGGAAGGCCTCGAAGCGGCGCCAGAGCTCCTCGTGGGAGAAGGGCTCGATCACGCCGCGGGCGCCCGTCGGGTCGAACAGCTCCTCGTCGTAGATCATGTTCCAGACCATGCCCTTGGGGATCGGCGGCTGCTCGGGGTTGTGGTAGCCCACCGAGATCGCGCCGCCGCGGGCCACCGGCGCCTCGTCGCGCCCCCAAACGCCGGCGATGCTGAAGTTGTAGCCGAAGACGGGGATGCCCGCTGCGCCCACGTTGCGGATGATCTGCTTCACATGCTCGATCTGCTCGTCCCGGCGCGGCCCATCGAGCAGGATGTCGTACCAGTGGGCCGGCTCGAAGTTCTCGATCGCCTCCAGCTGCAGCCCCTCGGCCCGTACGGCGTCGGCCAGTTCGCGCATGCCCTCGGCGCTCCAGATGCGCTCGTCCGGGTCGGAGATGCCGAAGCCCGTCGCGCCGCCGGCCGTGGTGCGCTGGCGTGGCTTGTTGAAGTTGCCGACGATATGGGCCACGATGTGGGTGGCGCCGGCCTGCTTCGCGAAGCGGAAGTTCTCGCTGTTCAGCATGTTGCCGTAGAGTCCGAGGCCGAGTTTCATAACGTCGTTGTTCCTTTCAGGGCGAGCGGCGCGGCCAGTGAGCCGCTGGAAGGGACGACCGACGACCGCCCGCGGCCAGATCGGCCGTGGCCGGTCATCTATGGTCGGTTGTTGCTCAACAAGCTTTCCCGAGTGAGCCGCTGGAAGGGACGACCGACGACAGACGACCGACGACCGCCGGCAGCCTGCCCAGCCGTGGTCTGTCGTCTATGATCTGTCGTCGCCCAGCCCTCAACTCACTTTCGAACTGCACGACTAGTATAACCGCTCTGGTCGCGCTACTCGTCGGCGTGGGCGCAGGGTTGATGCAACATCAGAGGGGCGTCAGCATCACGCCCCGCACCCCACCGTCAGGGGGCGGACACACTCTGTGAGCATACCTGCGGCAATCGACAGTTTCGCCGCAGCAGGTCCGGCGCTGACGTCGAGTGAGTACTGCTTCACCCGCTCTCGGCGCCGAGGGGCATGCAGCGATGGCATGCGGACTGAGGCGGCCGTCGGCTTCGGGGGTCCCAAGGGGGCAGCCGCCCCCTTGGCGGGGA
>DAOUGF010000926.1:0-1668 GCA_034429295.1 Chloroflexaceae bacterium | reverse complement strand
CTGCCCCCTCCGGACCACCCCCAAGCCGGAAGGCCGTACCGTGCCATCGCCCGGCAGCGTACCCGACCCATCGACGGGCAGAGCCATCCGCCTCGGCCGGTGGCAGATCTCCGGTCGGGGAGGTGTGCGAGCATCGGTTGTGCCTCCGCCTCCGCACACTAGATTCTGGAAAGCTTGCCTGCGGCGGAATGGCGTTGGCACGCCGGAACGGGCAGGGCGCAACCCGCGGATGAGGGCCACCGCGCTCGGCCAAGGCTCAAGCCCGATGATGGGACGAGGTAGCAGATCGGCGCTGGCACGGTACTGGCCTCCTACTTGGGGTCCAGGGGCGAGGCCCCTGGCGCGGGGGAGTGGCGAGGGGGCGGACGTCCGCCCCCTTGCCGCCGTGGGAGCGGGGGCGGCCGACGCAGTGGCGCGAAGCGCTTGCGCCCCGCTGACTCCGCTCAGGCCTCGCCGCGCCAGCGGCGCCAGTTGCGTTCGTTCTAGGCCCGTGCTAATATCGGAAGGCGACACCCAGCAACCCCACCCATCCGACCATGACAGAGCAGACAATCAGCAAGGACCGCAGCTCGCCCATCCCCGGGATCGACGCCGAAGCCACGCCGCTGCTCGGGCTTGGCCTTGGCCTTACCGGCCTCGCCCTCGGCCTACGGCCGCGGCTCGCCGCGGTGCCCCTCGCCCTCACCGCCATCGCCGCCGCCCTCTACCGCGACCCTCACCGCACCACCCCCGTCGAGCCCGACAGTCTCTTTGCCCCGGCCGACGGCACCGTGCTACGGGTGGAGGAGTTTTACGAGCATCGCTTCGTTCACTCCGACTGTCTGCGCCTGGCGGTGGCGATCGCCCCCTTGGATGTGCCCGTCTGCCGCTGCCCCGCCGCAGGCACGGTGAGCTACATCGAGCACGTGAGCGGCGAGTACCGCCCAGCAGGAGACCCTGAGGCCGGCGAGCGCAACGAGCGGCTCTACATCGGCATCGACACGGACTGGGGTCCGCTGATGCTCGCCCTGATCGCCGGCCCGCTCGCCCGCCGCATCACCTGCCGGGTGAAGGTGGGCGACCGCCTCGACGCCGGCGCCCGCGTCGGCGCCGTGCGCTTCGGCGCCCGCGCCGATCTCTATGTGCAGCGGGACGTGGTGCGCCTCCTCGCCGCCCCGGGTCAGCATGTCAGCGCGGGCCTGAGCCGGATCGGGCAGGTAGTGCCCCTGTAGCGAAGGGAGCCGCCCGCCTATGAACGGTCCCGGCGCCCCCTACACGCTGCTCTTCGATGAGGACGAGGCGACGGGGCCGGGCCTGCCGGCGGGCCTCCGCGCGATCTACGGGGGCGATTGGCGCCTCCCCGCAACCCCGCCCGCAGAACGCCCCTACACCTTCACGAACTTTGTCGTCTCCCACGACGGCCGGATCACCTTCGACGAGCCGGGCCACGCTGGCGGCGCAGACATCAGCCTCCGCTCCGCCCACGACACCTGGCTCATGGCGCTAGTTCGCGCCCGCGCCGACGCCATCCTCACCAGCGGCGCCACCCTGCGCAGCGCCCGCCGCCACCGCTGGACGCCTTGGGAGACCTTCCCGGCCGCCGAGCCGGAACTGGCCGCCCTGCGGGCCGCCGAGGGCCGCGCGCCGCTCCCGCTCTTTGTGGTGCTCAGCGGCAGCGGCAACATCCCC
>DAOUGF010000925.1:0-3265 GCA_034429295.1 Chloroflexaceae bacterium | reverse complement strand
GCTGAGTAGCTTAGTCGCTGCTTCAGGGCTGACCAGGGCCACAGCAGCGCTGGGATGGTGACGCTGGGGCTTGCCAAGCACGCGACCGGCGCGGCCCAGCCGCTGGACGAGGTCGTCGCTATAACGCCCTTCCCAGACAACGAAGTCGATGTTCTGTCGCGGCTTCGCCCGCTCAAAGTTGTAGCCGATATCTACCACCGGGGTCGCCAGCAGCAGTTGATGATCCAGCGCCGCGGCCCGCTGCTCAGGCGGCTCGGGGCCCGTAATGCGGCAGACGTCGAGGTCGGCCAGCAAATCGTAGGCCAGGTTGATGCGAGCCAGGCTATTGCTGATGATCGCACCATCAAGCCCTCTGTTGAGCCAGGCCGTTAGGCGCGCGCGCTCTGCGCCGACCCACTCCTCAAGCGAAGCGGCGCTGATCTCTAGCTCCAGCTCGGTGAGGGTCTGCTCCGTCGGTAGCTCCGTGCTCTCAGGTGGCTCGTTATCGGGGCTGATGTGGCGCCAGCGCTCGCCGAGCAGGCGCGTGAGGTAGGTCTCGAGCTGTGCGTTTGGGGTGGCCGAGAGCAGGCAGACCTTGCGATCCTCGGCGAAGTAGCCCCACTGCTCCCAGATGCTCAGAAAGCAGAGGAATGAGACGAGTAGCCTGGAGTCGTAGTAGTGGAACTCGTCGATTACCACATAGGAGAAGGCCGCGAGCGCACGCTCAAAGAGATTGCGCCGATCGTGGTGGCCGTAGCGGAAGAAGAGCATGTAGTGAAAAATGTCTGGGTTAACCACCATGATCAGCGGCAGAGGCCTGGTGTCGCCCGATGGGATGCCGAGATGCGAGGCGAACTCTAGCGGGTTGCCGATCAGGCGATGGAGCGTCTCGCCGCCGCGCAGGTCGGGCATGTCGGGGCGGCCACACAGGGTGCGCAGCTGCTCGGCGTTGACCTCGACAACCCGAAAGCTCAGCTGGTGCTCGGCGACGAAGCGCTGGATGTCCTCGACGTGCTGCCGGATAAGAGCGTTGGTGGGCGCGATAAACAGCACGTTACGCCGTTGACCCTCGAGCTCAAAGAGGTGCAGCAGACTCGCGCGGGTCTTCCCGGTTCCAGTTGCGTAGCTATTGACTACCAGCGGCGCGTTGCGCAAGGCCTCGGCGGTTCGTAGCTGATGGTAGAGTAGCGGACGTGATCTGTTTTGCAGATACGGGAAGGCGTTGGGAGGCGCGAGTTTTTCCCAGTGGGCGCTCAAGCGGATCGTCACGGCAACCCCTCCACGGCGAAGCGCATCCCGGTGGGCAGAAATACCTCTCCGCCTAGGCGATAGCCGGGGCCGACCACCCGCGCGTTGCGCGCCAGCGGCGCGGGTGGGATGTTGATCAGATCGTATGCTACCAGCTGGGTTGTAGGAGCTAGGTCGGCCAGGGTCAGGAGCGGGCACGGCGCAGGGCCCTCTGTTAGTTCGGTGACGAAGCTCGCCTCTACCTCGACGCGCGCCTTGCTCATAAACTTGCCAAGTCTGATGTAGCTCGGCAAGGTTAGCTCCTCGGTGCTAAGCACGTAGCATATCGCCCGGTTCCCGATGGCGAGCATGCGGATGCGCCCAACCTGCGGGCGGTTCTCGGGCCGGATCTTGCGCCCCGTCTCGCCCTCGCGGGTGACCACATACCAGCTGGCGCTGCGCTTCTCGGCCCAGCTGCCGTCGGGGCGCGTAATCAGTGCATTGTTGCCCATCGCATACCAGTAGCTATCGGGCTGGGCATTGAACCATCCGACCACGAAGCGTGGCTCGCCAACAAACGCGCCCGGCGTGACGTAGATGCCTCGCGCATTGAGGGCACCCAGATCCTCGCGGTAGCGGATGCTACCGTCGTTGAAATAGGGCGAGCGACAGAGGCGCAGCGCGTAGGCCAGGGCGTAGTTGCCCAGGTAGGGCTCGGTCTGGTAGAAGCCGCCGATCTCGCGACTGCTGAAGAAAGTCGTCTCCAGGAGGGTCAGCGTACAACGGTAGATATACGGCATAGCTGATCCCCTACTCAGGCAGGCCGCGGCCGTAGCTCTGTGTCGTCTCCCGTAGCAATGCGGCTACGCTCGCCTCGTCGCTGTACAGCGCGGTCAGCTCTTCCACCAGGGCGCCTACAGCGTCGCCGCTCAAGATCGTCACACGGCCCACGACCCGACGGCGTAGGGTTTGCACAGCCTCGCGCACCGCCTGCACAACCGTGTGGTTGGGCAGTGGGAAGTCGAGCTCGGGCTTGCCGTCGCGCAGTAGATCGTAGACCTGCTGGGTCAACTCCAGGTTGCTGAACAGCTCACAGTCACTAAAGGCGATCCCGGCCAGGGTATTGCGCACTTTGCCGATGCGCGAGGAGATAGCGCCGTAGCGGGTCGAGCGCAGGATATTGCCAAGGATAAAGCGCAACTCGCCGGGCGTCACATCGTGCAGGGTCTCGATATCGAGAAACACCGCCTCGGGGCGCACATACTCGTCCTCGCCCAGCCCCGTCATTGGCTTCTTCGTCTCGGGGTTGTAGGGCGAGGTGTTGTCGAAGGGGGCGTTGAACATGCGCGTGTCGGTGATCACGGCGGCCGGGTGCAGGCTGAAGGCGTCGTCGGTGATCACGCGCGAGCGCTGGGCGCCACCACCGCCGGCCGCGTAGCCGTAGACCATACAATCGAGGCACTTCTCGCACGGGTTGTTTGCGTTGAGCGAGCAGACCCCTTCTTTGGTAGCGAAGAGCAGACCGAGCTTGCGCAGCAGCTCGCGCCCGGTACGCCGCTCGACCGCGGTCTGCTTGCGCTTGCTGATCACCACTCGCTGCACCACCTCGCTGGCCGGATCGCTGCCGGCGTGGACGAACTCTTTGTTGAGCGGCTCGCCGCTGCCCTCGGTGCGAAAAATCGCCTCGGACTCGATGCGGCGCACGAGAAACAGGCTGACGTAGCTGCCGCGCGGCAGGTTGCTGTAGGCGGGCAGCAGGGGGCTAGCGTATTGGTCAATGATGCTCATTGGGGGTGTCCTTTCCGATGCAGATGCTTTCTACACAGCCTCGTCGTCTATTTCGATCTCGCCGCCCTGCTCGGCCGCTTCCGCAAGCTTACGCGGGATCTGCTCGCGCATATAGAACAGAAAGGTCGAGCGCAACAGCTTCTCATCGCTCAGCAGCCGGGTGACGTTGTTGCCGTAGACCCCGGCATAGATGCCGGTGAAGAAGATGTCGACAAACTCCTTGATCGCATCCCATCGCCGTTGACCCGGCCGATAGCGCCGTTCGCTGACG
>DAOUGF010000924.1:0-2750 GCA_034429295.1 Chloroflexaceae bacterium | reverse complement strand
TCGCCCATTGGTTGCGCCCTCCACGATCCGTCGTGCCGACGCCACTCCGCCGCAGAGCAAGTAGGAACCCGGTGTGCGGAGGCGTACGGCACAACCGATGCTCGCACACCACCCCGACCGCCAATCTGCTGCTGGCCTTGGCGGATGGCTCTGCCCGACAATGAGACGGGTACGCCGCCGGGCGCAGGCATAGCACAGCCTTCGGGCTTGGGGGTGGTCCGGAGGGGGCAGCCGCCCCCTCCGGCGGGGAGCGCGAGGGGCGGAGCCCGCTCGCATCCCCACCCACCGCGCAGGTGGTACTGATTCGGGGCAGCGCCCCGATACCTCGGCGGGGGCACGGGGGGCAGCGCCCGCCCGCATCCCTGCCCACCGCTCTGGGCGCAGGGGGCGCCGGCACCCTGCACCAGTGCAGCCTGGCCGCGCTATAATAGCCGCCGACAGACGACCAGCCGGGAGGGCGGCTATGAGCGTGATCTGGGCGAGCAGCAAGAGCGATAACGTCTTCGACGCGGCGGCCGCCGTGGGCCAGGCCCTTGGTGAGGCCGAGCGCGCCCCGGCCGAGCCGGCCACCGAAGAGCTGTTCATGGGCGACACCTACCTGGCGGAGAATGTCGGCGTGATGCGCGCGAGCTGGGAGATCAGCCCCTGGACCGTGGCGCCGAGCCAGCCAGGGCTGCTGGGCCGCGCCTTCGACCTGGCCCAGCGAGTAGCGCGCCGGCTCACATGGTGGTACATCCAGCCCCAGACAGCCCAGGCGAGCCGCTTTAACGCCGCCACCGTCCGGGCGTTCGACGCTCTGCTGGCCCGCGTGCTGCGCATGGCTGAGCGCATCCACGAGCTCGAGGCCACCCACAGCGAGCCGCGCCTGCGCGGCTTCGAAGAGCAGCTGCGCATCGTCCGCGAGGAACAGGCGCGCCTGCTGCAGCGCATCGCCCAGCTTGAGGCCGAGCTCACCGAGCAGCGCGGCCGGCGCGGGTAGGCCCAGCTATTGCACCTCAGAAGCGCAGCGAGCACAGAGGATATGGGTCGCTGAGCGGCCACGACGAGTGAGCGCGGAGCTGCCGTCGAGGCTGGCTCGCCCCACTGTCTCCGTGCCCTCTGCGCCTCCGTGATCTATCCGCCGGCCGTGGCCGGCCGATTTGACGCGGGCGCAAGGAGGTCTACAATAGGTTAAGGCGCCTGACCCTGAAGAAATGAGGCTTCCTGTGCCCTTCGACTTCGACACGGTGATCCCGCGCCGCGGGAGCGGCAGCGCAAAGTGGGAACTCTATGGCGAGGACGTGCTCCCGATGTGGGTGGCCGATATGGATTTCCCCTCGCCACAGCCGGTGATCCGCGCCCTGCAGGAGCGGGCCGCCCACGGCTTCTTTGGCTACTCTTCGCACGACGCGCGGCTCGCGGAGCTGATCTGCGAGCGGATGGAGCGGCTGTACAGTTGGCACGTGGCGCCCGATCAGATCGTCTTCTTCCCCAGCCTCGTCTCGGCCATCAACGTGGTCTGCCGGGCGATCGGTGAGCCGGGCGACCATGTGCTCAACCTCACGCCAGCCTACCCGCCCTTCCTCAGCGCGCCGCCGGCCCAGGGCAAAGTGTGCGACATGGCCCAACTGGCGTGCACGGCGGAGGGCGGGGTTCTGCGCTACAGCTTCGACGAGGAGGCGTTCGCGGCGGCGTTCCACGAGCGCACTAGGCTCTTCCTGCTCTCCAATCCCCACAACCCGGTGGGCATCGAGTACGACCCGGCGACGCTGCGGCGCATGGCCGAGATCTGCGCCCGCCACGATGTGATCATCTGCTCCGACGAGATCCACTGCGACCTACTCTTGGGCTCGACCCGCCACACCCCGCTGGCCAGTCTTAGCCCTGCGATCGCGGATCGCACGATCACTCTGATGGCGCCCAGCAAGAGCTTCAACCTACCAGGGCTCGGCTGCGGCTTCGCGATCGTGAGCAACCCCGAGCTGCGGAAGCGTCTGCAGCAGGCGGCCTACGGGATCGTGCCCCACGTGAACGCGATGGGCCTTGCCGGCGCCCGCGCCGCCTATAGCGAGGGCGAGCCGTGGCTCAAAGCGCTGCGGGCCTACCTCACTGCCAATCGCGATCACTACCTGCAGCTGATGGCCGAGACGATGCCCCAGCTGCGCACCACCGCCCCCGACGCCACCTACCTCGCGTGGATCGACTGTCGCGAGGCCGGGATCGAAGGCAGCCCTTACAAGTTCTTTCTCGAGGAGGCGAAGGTAGCCCTCTCCGACGGCGCAACCTTCGGGGCGGGCGGCCAGGGCTTCGTGCGCCTCAATTTCGGCTGCCCACGCTCATTGCTCGTGGAGGGCCTGGCCCGCATGCGCGGGGCCCTTGAGCGGGCCGCGGAGCGCCATTCCCGGTAAACGGCGGCCCGGCGCCAAGTTGCAAAGGGACGACGGGTATGGTATTATCTGGCCGTGTGTAGGCGGGTAGCTCAATTGGCAGAGCAGCGGCCTCCAAATCCGCAGGTTGCAGGTTCGATTCCTGTCCCGCCTGCCAAACTTTTTACAGCTTGAGGGCCTTGGGAGCGTAGCCAAGTGGTTTACGGCAGCTGTCTTGAAAACAGCCAGGCGTCAAGCCTCGTGGGTTCGAATCCCACCGCTCCCTCCACACAACAGGCCGTTTGGCTCACCGCACGGGGAGGTCGCATAGTGGCCTAGTGCGGCGGTTTGCTAAACCGCTACAGGGGTAACCCTGTCGAGGGTTCGAATCCCTCCCTCCCCGCC
>DAOUGF010000923.1:0-5527 GCA_034429295.1 Chloroflexaceae bacterium | reverse complement strand
GCGGCGATGTTGTCGAGCTCGAAGTGACCGGCCTCGGCGTGCTCAAGAACACGGTCGAATGAGGGCCGAAGCATTCGCCAGGCGAATCCTTCGGCCGTACGTTTAGAGCCTCAGAAAGCCAGAGAGCCAGGCGACATGGCCAAGAAGCTTGTCGGAAACTGCGCTAGGCCCTCTGCGCCTCTGTGGAAAAAGCCCGGGCGGAGGCTCGGCCGCGCCGCGGCGCGCCGGTTCCCCTGCTCCAGGATGATCGGCGCCACCAGGTCGCCACGCCAGATGGCCTGGAAGCTATTGAGCCCGGCCAGAGGGAAGAAGCAGGCGTTCGGCAGCTCGAGGGCGGCCTGGGCGATGCGCGGGAAGTCGGGATCGGCGCCGCCTGCGATCAGCCGGCAGGGCACCTCCAGGCCGGCCAGAAACGGCGAGAGGTCGGCGCGATCCTGGGCGACGCTCGCCCGCAGTGCCTCGCTGTCGTTGCGCAACATGCGCCGCTTTGCGACAGGCGGCAGCGATCCTGCCATCCGCTCCGCCAGCTCGATCCAGGCCGCCGCGCCACCCGCCAGGATGCGGCGAAAGAATGCGTTGCTCGCGGCGTACGGGTGGGCGCTGTTGATGGTGAGCGTGACGAGCCGCTCGGGCGTGTAGCGGGCCAGGCCGTAGCCGAGCCAGCCGCCCATCGCGAAGCCGTAGCAGTCGGCCCGCTCGATGCCAAGGGTGTTGAGCACGGCCAGCACATCGCCGACGCGCTGGCGCAGCTCGTAAGCGGCCGGGTCGTGGGGCTTGTCGCTGCGGCCGTGGCCGCGAGCGTCGATCAGGATCAGGCGACGATGGACCCGCAGCCGCTCCAGGAGACCGCTCTCGTGCCAGACGGCGGCGCTGTCGCTCAGGCCATGCAGCAGCACGAGCGGCGCCCCCGACCCGACTACCTCGTAGTAGATGCGGACGCCGGCGTTAGTTGCGTATGGCACTGGTCTGACTCCTTGGTGCTCTGTCAGGCTACCGTGGTGTCACAATACCAGTCCGCCATTCGCGACTCATTCTCCGAACCATTCCTCGACAGCAGATAACCGGCGCCGTTGAAGCGCGCCCCCAAGCTCACAGCTTGAGGGCGCGGAAGTGGGGGCGGCGGATACCTGGCGCGTTGAAGCGCGCCCCGAAGCTCACAGCTTGGGGGCGCGGAGGGCTGCCTCGTTTACGCCAGTGTCCCCACCAGGCTCTCGGCCTGCTCGAGGAGCGCCGCGAGGTTGTGAGGGTGGTCGGTGATCAGCTCGGGGAGCGGGGGAAGCGAGGGTGGCGCTGGCGGCGCGGCGCCTGTAAGCTCGCTGTAGCGAGCCAGTATCTCCACGCTCGGGCGGGAGGCGACCAGCGCGGTGTAGCGCGCGGCGGCCTGCCGGCGGGCCTCCTCGTCGGTGGGGTCGAGCTGCCAGCGGGCGTACTGGAGCGCCGCCAACTCCTCCTCGCCGAGCCACTCATCCTCGATGGTCGCCAGCTCCGCCGCGGCCTCGCGGGCCAGCTCGGGGCCCTGTAAGGCTTGCATCTGCGCCCTCAGCAGGCGGGCGCTGAGCTGCAGGGCTCTGTGGCTGCCGAGCTTGCTGGCGGTGGCGAGAGCCTCGTCGTTGAGGGCCTCGGCCTCGGCCAGTCGGCCCTCGGCGAAACGCAGCCGCGCCAGATCGTGGCGGAACTCGCAGCTCCAGTAGACGAGCCGGATCGAGTCGCAGAGGGCCACGGCCAGCTCGCCGATCCGCCCGGCCAGCTCGAAGTCGCCCTGCTGGGCGTAGGCGCTCGCCACATAGCCGAGGCCGACGCTCAAGTCGCGCCGCTCGCCGAGCTCCAGGCCGATCGCCAGCTGGAGCCCGTAGCAGCGCAGGGCCGCGGGCAGATCGCCGAGCAGCTGGTGGCAACGGCCGATCTCGCGGGCGAGGCGGGCGAGCGAGCGCCGGTCGCCGATCTCGGCGGCGCGCAGCAGCAGCTCGTGGAAGACGGCGGCCGCCTCGACGATCCGGTGCTGGCAGAGATACACGAAGCCGATGTTGCCGCGGGTGCGGGCCAGCAGGCTCCAGTCGGAGAGGCGCTGGGCCATCGCGGCGCTGCGCTCCAGGCAGTAGAGCGCCATCTCATAGTCGGAGATATCCACGTAGAGCACGCCCATGTAACCGATCGATTTGGCGATCAGGCGCTCGTCGTTCAGGCGCACGGCGATCTCGTGGGTGTGCTCGAGTTGTCGCAGCCCGCGGGTGTACTCGCCGATCTCGGTGAGCACATAACCGAGCACCCAGAGCGCATCGTAGTGGCTCGAGGGGTCGTCCACTGTCTCCCAGATCGGCATTACGGCGTCGATGATCGCGATCGCGCCGTCGAAATCGCCCCGGGAGGCCAGCAGATTCGCCAACTCGGTGTGGCAACGGGCCGAATCGATCAGCGTGCCGTGGCGCTCGGCGAGCTCCAGAGCCTCGCGGACGGCGGCCTCGGCCTCGGGCCAACGGCCCACCAGCTGCAGCACCTCGCTCTCGCGGAGCAGCACGCCGATCTGCTCGGCGGGCTCAAGCAGCGGTCGCAGGCGCCGGTAGTAGTCGAGGGCGCTTTCGTTGGCGTAGGCCTCGCGGGCGGCGTCGGCGGCGAGGCGGAAGTAGTGGCGCTGCTTCTCCACTTCGTAGCTGCGCCCGTAGTGGTACGCCAGCATGTCGAGGTAGCGATCGAGCTCATCAGCGAAGCGCGTCTCGATATAGGCCCCCACCGCGCCGTGGAGCATCATGCGCGTCGAGAGGGTGAGGCTCTCGTAGGCCACCTCCTGGGTGACGATATGCTTGAACAGGTATTCCTGCTCGGGCTCGCTCGCCTCCAGCTCGGTCAGGTCGAGGCGGCTGAGGCTCTCGAGCAACTGCTGCACCTGCTCAGGGCGGCCGAGGGGCGGATAGATCGCGCCGAGCCAGCTGGCGCGGAAGGCGCGGCCGATCACGCTCGCCACCTTGAGCGCCACCTGCTCCTGTTCGGCGAGCCGGTCGATGCGGCTGATGATCAGCGCCCGCAGTGTGTCGGGCAGCCGCACCGCCTCCAGGGCCGCCCCATCGGCAGGGTTGATCCCCTGGTCTTGGATGTAGTTGATCATCTGATCGATATAGAAGGGGTTGCCCTGGGAGCGGGTGCTGATCCGCTCGACGAAGCTGGGCGGCAGCACGCCCCTGACGCCGAAGAGGTAGCCGAACTTCAGCCCGATCAGCCACTCCGTCTCGCGCCGGCTGAACTCTCGCAGGTGCAACTCGGTGAAGTGGGGCAGGCGCGAAACCCGCAGGCGCCCTTGCTCGTGCTCGGCGGGCCGGTAGGCCAGTACCATCAACACCGGCCGGTCCACGATCGAGCGGGCCACCAGTTCCAGCAGGTCGTGGGAGAGCGGGTCGATCCAGTGGCAATCCTCGATCACGATCAGCAGCGGGGTGGGCGGAGCGAGCTCGTCGCGGCCCTCGCGGCGCCCGCCGGTGATCGCACGCACACAGGCGATCACCGTGGTCTCGAGGGCGTCTTTGCGCACGCGAGCGTCGAGCGAGCGGGTGAGCTCCGTCTCGCCGATCTCAAGGTTCAGCGCCACCTCGAGCAGCGGCAGGCGGGCGAGAATCTGGCTGTCCACGGCGGCGATCTGCTCCCGCAGATGGCGCAGCTGGGCCTCGCGGCTCCAGGCCGGGTCGATGCCGAAGAGGCCTCGCAGCAGGCTGCGCCAGGGCAGGTAGCTGATGCTGCCGCCGTGGGAGAGGCACTCGCCGCTGATGACCCGCATCCCGCGGTGGGCGGCGAGGCGGACCACCTCTGCCACCAGGCGCGATTTGCCCATGCCGGCCTCGGCGGCGATGCCGAGCAGTTGGCCCTGGCCGCGCAGGGCGAGATCCATGCGCTGCTCGATCTGCTGCATCTCGGCCTCGCGCCCCACCATCGGCAGCTTATAGGCTGCCTCCTGATGGCGGCTCGGCCGCTCGCGGGCCCGCTCCAGCCGGTAGATCGTGACGGCCCGCGAACGACCCTTCACTGGCAGCAGGTCGAGGGGCTCCCAGATGAAGCGCTCAGCCACGCGGCGGTGGGCGCCGCTCGCAACCACGATCGTGCCGGGGTCGGCCGCCTGCATCAGCCGCGCCGCCAGGTTCACCGTGTCGCCCATCACGGTGTACTCCCGGCGCAGCGCGCTCCCCACCAGGCCGCAGAAGACAAGGCCGGAGGCGATGCCGATGCGAATTGAGAATTGCGTGTTGAGCGGTGAAGGCGTCTGCGGTGGCTCGTCGTCAGGATGAGGCTCCGCGGCGGGATCTGCCCTGGTTACGGGCAATGCTTCGTGCTCAATACTCAACTCTCGCAGGGCGAGGGCGCAGTACATCGCCCGCTCGGCGTCGTTCTCGTGGGCCACCGGCGCGCCGAAGACGATCACGAACTTGCTGCCCTTGTCGCCGAAGTCGATCTTATTGATGTCGCCGCCGTACTGTTGCACCACGCGGGCCACCTCGGCCACGTAGCGCTGCAGGCGCCCGAGCACCGCAGGGTCGCCGTCGTAATCGAAGCCATCGAAGCCCACGAAGAGCACGCTCACATTGCGGTGCTCGTTCACGAAGCCGGCCTGGTCGCCCACGAGGCGCCTGCGGATCGCCGGGTGCACAAAGGCGCTCAGTACCCCGCGCTGCTCGGCGCTCGGCTGGGGCAACGGAGGGAGCGGGGCGGGCGTGGGGGGCGTGGCGAGGCGCTCGGCGACGACATAACCATCGCGCTCCACACCCACCAGACCTACGAGCTGGGCGGCGAGCTCCCGCTGGAGCAGCACCTCGCCGGTGGCGGCGTGGTGCTCGGCCTCGGCGGCCAGATCGAGGGCGGAGCCGGCCAGCACGCAGTGGAGCCGCCGCTCGGGGTCGCCGACCACGGCGGAGAGCACGGGCCCCGCGGCGAGGCCGATCTTGATCGCGAGGCTGAAGCTCCCAGCCCTGGTGCTGATCTGGGCGTAAGGGGGCATCAGGGCCTGCATGCGGAGGGCACACTGCACGGCGCGGGCCGCGGGCATGGCTAGATCCTCCTCCGCGGGGAAGAGCACCGTGAGCGAGTCGCCGCCGAAGGCGCCGACCATCCCGCCGTACGAGGCGATCAGGTCGATCATCAGCTTGAAGTAGCGGTTGATCAGGCTCGTGAGCTCTTCCGTGCCGGCCTGGCCGATGCGCCCGAGGGCCTCGCTTATGGGCGTGAAGCCGGAGACGTCGGCGAAGAGCACCACGGCAGTGAGGCGCCTGGCGCGCGGCCACTCCCCACCGGCGGGGTGGCGCAACAGATCCTGCGCGATCTGATACGGCAGAAAAGGTAGCTGCATGCTTCTACGACAGCAGCGCCGTGGCGTCCTGGCCACGGCTGACAGTAAGGGTGGGAGTTGTTTATAGAACGCGCGATTGGGGGGCCTCTGCACGTATCCTACCATAGAGATGGGCGCTGGTTTGCACGGGCCGCAAGGAATGTGGGTAGGCTGCCCATACTTGCTGCGGGGGCAAGCGCTTCGCGCCACTGCGTCAAGGCGCCC
>DAOUGF010000922.1:0-1965 GCA_034429295.1 Chloroflexaceae bacterium | reverse complement strand
ATACCGCCAGGCGTGGCGCGCCCCGCCGTTGACGCCTGCGATGCCGCCTCTAGTGGGCGCAAGCGCTTCGCGCCACTGCGTTCGGCGCCCCGCAGCCCGCTTGATTTGTCAGGGGGCGGACGCGCGCCTCCCGACACCCCCCGCGCCAGGTGCCTCGCCCCTGGACCCCAAGCAGGAGGCCAGTGCCGTGCCGCCGCCGATCTGCTACCTCGTCTCATTGTCGGACTTGAGCCCTGGTCGAGCGCGGAGGCCCTCGCCCCCTGGTTGCGCCCTGTCCGATCCGGCGTGCCGACGCCAAACTTTCCTGAACCCGGTGTGTGGTACTGCTACTGGGCAAGCGCCCCGGGCGAGGGCGCGGGGGCCCGCCCCTGCCGCGCAGGTAGCGCGCCCAGCCGCCGCCGCTAGACCGCCAGCGGCCTCCCCAGCCACTCGGCGTAGAGCGCCCCGAAGCGCCCCTCGATGATCGCCGCCCGCACTTCGGCCATGAGCGCCAGCAGGAACGCCACGTTATGCAGGCTCACCAGCCTGATGCCGAGCAACTCCTTGGCGCGGTAGAGGTGGTGGATGTAGGCCCGCGAGAAGTGGCGGCAGGTGTAGCAGCCGCAGCCCGGCTGCAGCGGCCTGTCGTCCTCGCGCAGCCCTGCGTTCAGCACATTCAGCTTCCAGCGCCGCTCGGGGTCGCGTACCAGCGCCGCGCCGTGGCGGCCCAGCCGGGTGGGGCTCACACAGTCGAACATGTCGATGCCGCGGGCCACGCCCTCCAGCAGGTCGTCAACATCGCCGATGCCGAGCAGGTGGCGGGCCATGCCCTCCGGCAGATGGGGCGTCGTCATCGCCACCACCTCATACATCTGGGCCTTGTCGCCGCCGAGCGAGCCGCCGATGCAGAGCCCGTCGAAGCCCATCCCGGCGATCTGCTCGGCGCTCGCCTGCCGCAGATCCTCGAAGACGCCTCCGTGGACGATCCCGAAGAGCAGCTGGTCGGGGTTCGGCAGGCTCGCGGCGTCACGTTCCCGGTGGGCGGCGAGGCAGCGGGCGGCCCAGCGATGGGTGCGCCCCATGCTCTCGCGGGTGTAGTCGTAGCCCGCACGGAAGGGCGGCAGCTCGTCGAAGCAGAGGATGATGTCGGCGCCCAAACTGTGCTGCACTTGGATCGAGCGCTCCGGGGTGAAGACATGGCGCGAGCCGTCGAGGTAGCTCTTGAAGATCACCGCATCCTCGGTGACCCGCACCATGTCGCTGAGGCGCTCCGGGTATTGCGGGCGGCGGCCCTTCACCTCGTCGGCGATGCCGCCGTAGATCAGCGAGAAGACTTGGAAGCCCCCCGAGTCGGTGAGGATCGGGCCGTCCCAGCCCATAAAGCGGTGCAGCCCGCCGCGCCGGGCGATCAGCTCGTGGCCCGGCTGCAGGTAGAGGTGGTAGGTGTTGCCGAGGATGATCTCGGCGCCGTGCTGGCGCAACTCATCAGGTGTGAGCGATTTGACGGTGCCGCGGGTGCCCACCGGCATAAAGACGGGCGTGGCCACCTCGCCATGGGCCGTGCGCACCACGCCGGCCCGGGCCCGCGAGCCGCCGTCGCGGGCAGTGATCGTGAAGATTGAGGTCATAGGGTGAATTATACCCGAGACCAGCCGTTGCCCTTCCCCGGCTGTGATACGCCCTACTTCGCCTCGCCCTACGGCCGCGGATATCCGTTCACTGGCTGATAGACCCGAACATAGTCCACGACGAACTCCTTCGGGTAGAGCGCGGCCGGGTCACGCCGGATCTCCCCGCCCTCCTGGCGAGGACGCTCGTAGATGCCCAGCATCAGCTGCATCGGGTAGCTCGGCGACTGCTGGATGGTCCGGGTCTTCTGGTTATCGATAAAAAAGTCGATCTGCGTCGGTGTCCACTCGGCGGCGTAGATGTGATAGCCGGTCGCGTCGAGCGGAAACTCATCCTCGTAGAAGGCATCGGTGAGGG
>DAOUGF010000921.1:0-4392 GCA_034429295.1 Chloroflexaceae bacterium | reverse complement strand
GCCGGCCCGATCTATGAGAGCATCACCGACGGCGCCGATCTCGACACCAACTCGGTGCAGCCGGCCTTCTCCCAGACCGGTGTCGCCGGCAGCCGCCCCGCCGTCTCGTTCACCTTCACCGGCGAGTCGGCCAGCAAGCTGGCTGAGTTCACCTCAACCAACGTCGGGCAGCCGATGTGTATCGTGCTCAACAACGAGGTCTTCAGCTGCCCGCAGATCAACGCCGCCCTGATCGACGGCTCCGGCGTGATCGAGGTGAACAGCACCACCGAGCGCGACGCCATCCTCGGCCAGTTGAAGTACGGCGCCCTCCCTGTGCCTCTGGTCGTCGAGTCCAGCCGCACGGTCTCCGCCTCCCTCGGCGCAACCTCGCTCCAGGAGAGCCTCGAGGCCGGTATCGTGGGCCTGGTGCTGGTCGCCCTCTTTATGGTTCTCTACTATCGCCTCCCCGGCCTGGTGGCCACGATCGCCCTGGCGATCTACACGGTGCTCACCTTCGCCTTCTATAAGTTCGTCCCCGTCACGCTCACCCTGCCGGCGATCGCTGGCTTCATCCTCTCGATCGGCCTCGCCGTCGATGAGAACGTGCTGATCTTCGCCCGGATCAAGGAGGAGTTCCGCCGCCGCGGCCAGCTCCGCGCCTCTCTCGAGCCGGCGTTCGACGAGTCCTGGTCAGCCATCCGCGACTCGGCGATCGCGACGCTGATCACCAGCGTGGTGCTCTTCCAGTTCGGCAGCAGCTTCGGCCTGAGCGTGATCCAGGGCTTCGCGCTCACCCTCGGCATGGGCACCCTGATTTCGGTCTTCACCGCTGTGGTGGTCACCCGCAGCCTGCTCCGGGCGATCGCACCGCTGCCGGTCTTCGACAACCCCTGGCTCTTCGGCGCCACCGAGCCTCGCGGGCAGCCTGCCGATGTTCCGGCCGGCCCGGAAACGGTGTAGGCAGGAGAACGCCCCTATGAAGCACATCATCAACCGTCGCTACTGGTGGTTCGCCTTCTCCGCCCTGCTGATCTTGCCGGGCCTTTACTTCCTGCTGCTCCACCCCCTCGTCACCACGGGCCGCCCCGGCATCGGGTTGCGCCCCAGCATCGACTTCACCGGCGGCGCGATCTGGGAGCTCCACTTCCTTGAGCAGCAGCCGAGCGCCGACGACGTCGCGCAGATCTTCGCCGAGCAGGGCTTCGACGGCGCTCTGGTGCAGCTGAGCCGCGCCGAGACTGCCGCCGGCGAGGTTAACGCCGCGATCGTCCGCACCAAGGCCCTGAGCATCGAGAGCCCCGAGGCCGATCAGCAGCGAGTGCTTGATGCGCTCAGCGCCCGCTACGGCAGCGTCGAGCGGGCCCGCCTCGATACGGTAGGCGCCATCCTGAGCGGCGAGTCCACCCGCAACGCGATCATCGCCGTGGCCGGCGCCACCCTCGCGATCATGCTCTATCTCTGGTGGGCCTTCCGCAAGGCACCCAACCCGATCCGCTACGGTGTCTGCTCCGTAGTGGCGATGCTCCACGATGTGATCCTGATGATAGGCCTCGCCGCCTTGCTCGGCGTCTTCTTCGCCGTCGAGGTTGATGTGCTCTTCGTCACCGCGTTGCTCACGATCCTCGCCTTCTCCGTCCACGATAAGATCGTGATCTTCGACCGCATCCGCGAGAATCTGCTCAAGCGCCACCCGAGCGAGAGCTTCGACGATCTGGTGAACCGCAGCGTGGTGCAGACGCTACCGCGCTCGATCAACACCCAGCTCACGCCGCTCTTTACGCTCACCGCCCTGCTGCTCTTCGGCGGCGCCACGATCCGCAACTTCGTGATCGTGCAGCTGATCGGGCTGATCAGCGGCACCTACTCCTCGATCTTCATCGCCCCGCAGCTGCTCGTGATGTGGGAGCACCATGAGTGGAAGAGCTGGTTCGGCCGTGGCCGGGGCCGCGATGAGCGCGAGGAGGCGAGGGCCGCGGTCGGCTAGCGCGCCGGCCGGCCGCGCTCACAACAGCTCGAAGGCGACGAGCGGGATCTGCCCCGCGAGCTGCCGGCAGCCCTCTGCGTCGGCGGACACAGACTCGCCGACCATCATCCTGCTCAGCTGGCGGAACGCCTGCGGATAGCGCCGGGCGTACTCGTGCAGCGCCTCGGCGGCCTCGGCCTCGTCGAGCTGATGCGCGAGCGCCTCGTGCCGCCCGTGGGCCGTGTCGAGCAGCACTCGTGGGGTGTGCAGGATGTTGCGGTACCAGTCGGACTGGCGTCCCCAGCCCGAGGCAACGATATAGCGCCGCGGCGTGGGCTTGGCCACAACCTCAAGCACCGTCTGGTGTATGCGCCCGCTCTTGCGCCCAAGATGCGAGAGCATCACGAAGCGATCGCCGAGCAGCCGGCCGAGTCGCAGGCGATAGAGCCAGATCGGGAGGCGCAGCACCCAGCGCAAGAGGCCGCGGGGTGACGCCCTTTCACTTGTCGGCGGTGCCATGGCAGCTCCTACAGCTCACGTAGCTCGTGATCGAGCCTGCCCGTGGCCGGCCTGGCGGGGAGCGGCGCCGCCGCCACTCGCTCATGCATGAGCCAGTGGTAGCAACCGGCGGCCACTGGGGCGAGCAGCCAGAAGTTGAAAAGCCGGAAGATGATCGCGGCGGGGATGGCCGCAGGTCCAGCGTTGAGCTGGGTGAGCACCGCGACCAGCGCCGCCTCCACCGTGCCGCCGCCGCCCGGCAGCACGTTGAAAGTGGAGGTGACGAGGGCGATCCCGAAGGCCGCCAGCATCGCGGGGAAGCCGAGGGTCACGCCGAGGCTGTGGAGCACCAGCAGCATCGCCAGGCTGTGGCCGCTCAGGGCGGTGAGCTGGATCAGCACTAGCATAACCACGTCGCGCCGCCGGTTCGTCAGCAGCGCCCGCCCGCGGGTCAGGTCGGCCACCAGTTTGGTGATCGCCGCCTCGCCCCAGCGCCTGCCGGTGAAGCGCTCCAGCAGCTGCTCCAGGCCGAACAGCCAACTCCGCAGCCTGGCCTCAGAGCGGGTGAGCAGGAAAATCGCGCCGCCGATCAGGGTGAGCGCCACGGCGCCGGCGATGTAGCTCGCCTCGCCCAGCACCTGCCCGTGGAAGGCCAGGTAGATCAGGCTGAAGCTGAAGATCATCAGCATAGCCACGGCGTAGCTGAGCGTCTCTAAGGACGAGAGCAGCGCCGACTCGCCGGGGCTGACGCCGCGGCGGGTAAAGTTGCTCATCAGGAAGGCGTAGCTGCCCACGCCGCCAGCCGGAACCGACTGGCTGATCACGATCGCCACCAGGGCCGTCGCCCAGAGGCGTAGGAGGCTCATGCGGTAGCCCAGCGAGCGCAGCACTACGTTAAAGACCTGCGAGCTCACCAGATAGCTCAAACAGATCAACCCCATCGCGGCAGCGAGCCAGAAGGGCTTGGCCTCCCGTAGCAGCCCGAATGCCTCCGCAATCCATTCGCGTTTGAGATAGGCGAGTAACAGGATCGTCAGGCTGATCAGTGCGCTGGTGAGCAGCTTCCAGCGAATGGGGGGCATCGGCGCGTCCTTTCGTGGCGGCATGTGTTTCTATGGAAATAGACGGACGTGCCTCTGGTGGGGTTGCAGCGGGCGTCGTGGGCCGCTACCAGACAATCGCGAAGCTGCCCTCTTTTCCCGTGGGTTCCTCCCAGGCGACGTCGACCTTCTCGACTACGGCGTGGGTGGGGCCGCTGTAGCACCAGCTGATCATGCGCTGTACGGCGGGGCGGGTGCCCTCGAACACCGCCTCCACTCGCCCGTCGGGCAGGTTGCGCACCCAGCCCTCCACCCCGGCGGCCCGCGCCTTGTCGCGGGTGTAGGCGCGAAAGTTCACTCCCTGCACTAGGCCCGCGATCAGCACCCGTGCCCGCACTCGCTCCATGGCTCAGTTGCTCCTGCTATACATAATGGATTGGCGCGACCCTGCGCGGCGTGGGTTCCGGGCCAGTATACTCCACGCTGAATACCTGCGCAACGGGTTGGGCCGCGGCACGGGCTGTGGGGCGCCGCCCGCCTGCACCCCCGCCGGAGGTGGGCTTCACCTGCGCGCTGGGCGGCAGCTGCGCGCTGCGAGCCTCTGCAGGCGGGCTCCGCCCCCTGCACCCCCGCCGGAGTGGGCGCTGCCCCCTCCGGACCACCCCCAAGCCGGAGGGCCGTACTGTGCCTCCGCTTGGCGGCGTACCCGTCTGATCGACGGGTTGAGCCATCCGTCTCGGCTGGCAGCAGATCCACGGTCGGGGTGGTGTGTGAGCGTCGGTTGTGCCGCCCACCTCCGCACACCGGGTTTAGGAAAGCTTGGCGTCGGCACGCCGGAATGGACAGGGCGCAACCAGCGTGCATGTGCCCTGCACAGGGCTACGGCACAAGCCCGACGATGAGTCGGGT
>DAOUGF010000920.1:0-2013 GCA_034429295.1 Chloroflexaceae bacterium | reverse complement strand
GGCGCCGCTCCTCGCCCGTGAGCTGATCGATATAGCGGGCGCCCTCGAGGCCTTCCACGCTGGCTTGGGTGACATCGGCGACGGTGAAGTAGCTGTGGAGTGCACCGCCGAAGCTGAAAGGAGCGTCGCCGGGGTTGTGGGCGGTGAGAGCGAGATCGAGCTGCGGGCCGACGGTGATGGTCAGTTCGAGCTGGAACTGGTGCGGCCAGAGGGCCAGGGTGGTCTCGTCGCTCTGCAGGCCGAGACGCAGCCAGACGCCGTCGCCCGTCTCGCCTGAGCCGATGGCCTGCCAGGGCCTGGTGCGGGCAAAGCCGTGGGCCGGCTTCGCGGGATCGGAGGGATGAGGGCCGAACCATGGCCAGCAGACGGGGATGCCGCCGCGGATCGCTTTGCCGGGCGCGTAGACGGCCTGCCGGCTCACCCAGAGGATGGGCGGCTCGCCCGCCGCCCCGTACTGCACGACGTGACCGCCATGGAGCGCCACCTCGCAGCCGTAGCGGCCAGCCTGCATGCGGGCGTGGGGCATCCCGCCGGGGCCGGCGACGAACTCCAGCCGCCCCGGCAGGCCGAGGCGCTCGTTCAGCGTCTCTAGATCCACAGCTTGCTCCTTGCGGCTCACGGGAAGGGTGGCAGCGGCCCTCACAGCTTCGATTAGGCGGCTTCTAGGGCGCGATAGTGGCCGAGCGTGGGCTAGGCGGGCTGGCTCAGGCGCTCGCGCACGGGCCTGATCACCGTCTCGTGCTCGGGGAAGCCGCCGTCGCGGTACATCGAGTGGATGAGGTCGCCGTCCACCACCACATCGAAGGCGCCGTCCTCCCAAGGGATCAGCTCGATCGAGGCAAGATCGTAGAGGAAGGTCTGCATCAGCGCCTTCGCTAGATCGAGAGTGTAGGGTTCGTAGCCGCACGAGGCGCAGTAGACGATGGTGACCTTGACCCGCCGCGTGCTTGCTGATGTGTCGTTCACAGTATGTTCCCTGAATAGCGCCACGCTGCTGTGCGAGGGGCGGCACGATTGGCCGCCCTTACAGTTCATGCCAGAGGTCGCTGTAGCGCAATCTAGCGCTGGGCGGCCTTCGCCGCGATCTCCCACAGCTCACGCACCACCTGCGCGTCGGACTCGGCGCGGTGGGCGGCGCGGAACTCGCTGTAGAAGCGCATGATCCGATTACGGGCGGCCTCGGGCATCTGGCCAGGCGAGGTGCCAGGGGCGATGCCCTGAAGCTCTGGGGCCGTGGCGTAGAGCTCGGCCAGCGCCTCGCGCTGCTTGGCGGTGATGGAGGCAGGGCGCTCGATCCAGTGGCCGAGCTCACGGAAATCCTCGTCGAAGAAGACAAAGACCGGGATGGAGCGGTACTGCCCCTCGTTGAGGTACTGGTCCATCAGGTCGAGGTTCTGGTCGCGGAGGAAAATCCGCAGGTTCAGCTTGCCGCTGGCCTCGGCGAGGCGGCCGAGGATTGGGAGATTGTTGATCACATCGCCGCACCAGTCCTCGGCGAGGACGAGCACGTGGAGCGTCTGCGGGAGCTGCTTGAACTTCTGCAGATCGGCGGGCGCGATCTCCAGAGTGCGCTCATTCTCCTCGAAGCGCTCGCGGTTGCGGGTCATCTGGGCCTTGAAGGCCTCGAGCGTCATGCCCTGCTCGAAGCGCTCACGAGTCACAGTCATAATCTCTTTCCTAACTTCAGCTGCGCCTCTCGGGGCGCTCTAACTCTTCATTAACTATCATACCCCACCTGGGTATTCTGGGCAAGGCTGGTGCGTATCGCAAGGCTGGCACATCGGCGAATCTAAGCGCCCTCCAAGCCTCAAGGCTGGAGGGCGCACTACGCATCGCGCCAAAGTGGGTTGGGCGAGAGGCGACGACCGACCACAGACCATGGTCGGACAGGCTGCAGACGGTCGTCGGTCGTCCCTACCAGCAACTCACCTGTGGAAAGCTGACTAGCGAGCCTCCAGGAAGGCTATAACCTCGTGGCGCCTGGGCGGGTCGGCGCCGGGGCGGCTGCAGGCG
>DAOUGF010000919.1:0-5522 GCA_034429295.1 Chloroflexaceae bacterium | reverse complement strand
CACGCCAGCGCGGGCTAGAAGATCAACCACGGCTGGCTCGGGCGGGATGTGCCCAGCCTTGTAGCGCTGGATCGAGGCCGCCGAGCGGCCGATCTGCCGGGCGAGCTCGTCCTCAACCACGGGCGCCGTCACGCCCTCGTGGGCCACGATGCTGCCGATCGCGGCCTTCAGCAGCCGCCCGAAGCTCTCGCTGCGCATTGCCTCCCCCTCCTCGCCCAACCGCCCCAGTATACGCTATGAAACTTCGGAGCCGCGACGCTGACGCTTCGGCGCCTGCCCGTGGTCTACTGCGGTCATGACGAAGCACAGCGAAAGGATCAGGAGATGGAGGAGAGAGAAGGGCAGCTGATGGTGATGATCGCAGGGCCGTACCGCTCCGGCACGGGCGACGACCCGGCGAAGATCGCTGCCAATCTGCGGGCGATGAACGAGGCGGCGCTGGCGGTCTACCGGGCCGGGCACCTGCCGGTGGTGGGCGAGTGGTTCGCGCTGCCGCTGGTCGAGATGGCGGGCTCCACCAGGCCGGGCGACGCGGCCTTCAACGCGATCTTCCACCCCGTGGCCCACGCAGTGTCGCGGCGCTGTGACGCCACGCTGCGCCTGCCGGGCGCCTCGGAAGGCGCCGACGAGATGGTGCGGCTCGCCGAAGCCCTGGGGCAACGGGTATTCTACAGCGTCGAGGAGCTGCCTGCGCTCGTGGCCAAATGACGGCTTACTCCGACAGGACGCCGCGCTCCCGCAAGGTGCGGGCGATCTGGTCCAGCTGCAGCCCGTGGGCGAGGGCGATATCCGCGGCATGGCTGCTGGCCTCGGGCAGCCCGCGAATGATCCGGTAGGTGCGCACAGCGCTGTCCTGCTCGCCAGCGGCCGGCGGAGCAACCTCGGCGATCAGCGTGGCCACCACGCTTGCGCCCGACACCGCGGCGTTGATCGATTCGGCATCGCGGGCCAGGTCGTGGAGGTGGGTCACGAGGATGGCGCGGGCGCCGAGCAGCCGCAGGCCGGCGAGCAGGTCGCGGGCGATCCCGATCGCCTCGCGGGGGCTGGTGCTGCCGAAGGGTTCGTTGAGCAGCACCAAGCTGCGGGCTGTGGCCGACCGGAAGAGCCCGGCGAGCTGCGCGGCCTCCTGATCGAGCCGCCCCATCCCCGTCCGCGTCGCCTCCGCCGTCGGGAAGAGCGTGAAGATCTGGTCGGCGGGGCTCACCGTGGCCTCCGCCGCCGGAACGGGCAGGCCGGCCTGGGCGAGAACCTGGGCCAGGCCCACCGCCCTGATGAAGGTCGTCTTCCCGCCGCGGTTGGGCCCGGTAAGCACGAAGATGCGGCCAGCTTCGTCGAAGGCTGCGTCGGCGGGCACAGGCGTCTCTGGCGCGCCCTGGGCGTCGCTGGAGCGGCGACCGCGGGCGGCCTCGGCCCGCAGGCGCAGGGCGAGCTCAAGGTTGTAGAGGGCGCGGGCTCTGAAGACCCGCTCCTCTGGCGGGGCGATCGCTGGGAAGTTTAAGGCGTACCCCTCGGCCCGCAGCTGCCGCACCAGGCGCGCCGCCCCCAGGAAGAAGGCGAGCTCGCCTTCGAGGGCGCTCATCAGGCTGGCCTGTACCCGCGCGAAGCGAGCCATTGCAGCCTCGACCGGCGCCACCACTTCCTGCAACAGCTGGCTCAGATCGAGGAAGAGCTGGCGATCGGGGCCGAAGGCCTGCCGCTCGTCTGCCTGGCGCAGCGGCGTCTGGCCATGCTGCGCCTCGCGCTCCCCGCCGAACAGCCGCCCGAGGAGCGAGCGGGGGGCGCCGAAGCGCTCTGCGCTCACACCCAGTAGTGTGGCGCTCGCCGGGCGCAGCTGCGCATCCAGGTTGATGCCGAGGGTCACGCTGCGGGCCTGCTCCAACTGCGCTCGCAGGGCCGGCAACTCCGCCTCGAGGGCCTTAAACTCATCAGCGGCCGCGAGGCTGGCGAGATGGTCGCGGAGCGCCAGCCAGCCCTGGGCCCGCAACTCGCCGCGGAAGGCGTCGAGTGGGGCGAGCAGGGCCCGCACGGCGGCCACATAGGCCTCAAGGTCGCTCAGCCGGCCAGCGATCTGGAACACACCGCTCTCGCCGGCCCAACGCTGCGCGCCCGCGCCAGCGGCCGCAGTGACACTCGGCAACGCCTGCTCGAGCTGCTCCGCCAGCGCGGGCAGCGCCAGCAGATCACCGAGCACCCCGTGCCGAAAGTGGATCGTCTCCGGGTCGCTGCAGAGAGCGGCGAGCACGCCCCGCACCGTCCCGGCGTAGCGGGGGTGGAGGGCGAGGGCCTGCACAACCGGCTCCAAAGCTAGGTCGTCGGCCCAGGGCTGGCGGCCTGGCGTCCGCTGCGGCCCGGCGGGCCAGAGGAGAGAGCTCACCGGCGTAACCTTTAGCGCTGGCCCTTGCCACCCTCAACAAACGCCGCGTACCATCCGGCGATCGTGGGCCCGTGGGCAGCGGCCCAGATCCGGTAGACCTCCTCGGCGTAGCGAGCCACGGCGGCCGTGCGCGCCTCAGGGGTCGGCTCGCGGACGATTGCGGCGACACTGAGCGAGCCGGCCAAGTCCGGCGGCTCCATCCAGGTGTAGCGTCCGTGGCGCGAGCCGCCCCGCTCGTTGAGCGCCTCGCGCCGCAGCCAGAGGGCGCGCTCCACGCTCATGCCGCGGGCGAAGATGCCGTGGAGCACGAGCAGGTGCACGGCAACCGACTGGATGGCCTGGGGCGACGGGGTGCCGGGATGCTGGGCAGCGTAGGCGTCCACAAGCAACTCGTTGGTAGGGGCCGGGGCGAGAGGCGGCTCGCCGCCGCTCTGGAGCGCGGTGTAGAGCGCCCAACAGGCGGGCGAGGCACCGATGTAGCGGTGGGTCGGCCCATCGAGGGGCGGGAGCGGCGCCCCGCAGCCGGGGCACGGCTCCAGGAGAGTTGATGGCATCGTCAGCTCCTGAGTGAACAGCCCGGATATGCTGATGATAGCATGGGATGGCGCAGGACGGACCCAGCCGATGCTACAATCGGCGCGCCGCTCTCCTAGTACATATCAGGCGGCTTTTTGGCCATGTCGCCTGGCTCTCTAGCTTTGTAAGGCTCTCGCTGTACGGACTACTTACTACGCTGTACGGGCACTAAGGCGGCGGCGCAACTGCAGGAGACAGCGCCATGAGCGAGCGAGACGCCCCCGCGGACCCGGCCGTCGCCGAGCTGCGCCGGCTGATCCCCGAGGGCAGCAACGAAGCCATCCTCGCGGCGATGTCGGCGCTCGCCGAGCGCGGGGACGAGGCCGCGCTGCGGGCCGTCGAGGCGCACCTAGCCGGCGCGCCGCTCGCGATTGACTACGGCGACCGCGACAGCGACCCGGCCCCGTGGGAGCTGAGCCCTCGCGTCTTCGCGCTGCTCGCGAGTTGGTGGGAGCGGCTCGGGCTAGCTGACGAGCGGGCGGCCTGGCTTGCCGCCGACTGGCTCGGCGAGCAGCCAGGCGCCGAGCGCCACTTCGGCCGCAACAGCCACACCTTCTTCACCCATAGCGCGCCCCACGTCGCGCCGCTCCTGGCTCCGCTTCTGATCGCCGCCTGCAGAGGCGGGAGCGCCGAGCGGCGGGCGCGAGCTGCCAGCGGCCTCCGCTACGCCCCCACGGACGAAGCCATCGACGCGCTGGTAGCGCTGCTCGCCGACCCTGTGGAGCGGGTGGCAAACCAGGCGCGCTCCGCCCTGAGCTTGCTCGCCCACCCACCCTCGCCCGGCTCGTCACGGCCAGCGCCATCTGCCCCCGAGGCCGTCGCGCTGCGGCTGATCCAGGCACTCGCCTCGCCTTCGCCCGCGGTCCGGCGCCGCGCCGTGGCCTCCTTCGCCTGGTTCGCCGGCATCCAGCACCGCAATAGCATCAGCCTCCCGCCCCAATTCGCCCGCGTGCTGCCGGCCCTGGCCAAGCTGCTCACCGACCCCGACCCGGAGGTTCAGCGGCTCGCAGCCGAGCGCATCGGCGCGGCCGGGCGCAATCTCGACCAGCTGCGACCTTCGCGGGCCGCCGCCCTCGGGCTGCGCCTCCCGGCCCTCGACCTGATCCCACTGCTGAACCACCCCGACGAGGAGATCGGACTCGCTGCGCTCTACCTGGCGGGGCGCGCCCAGGCCAGCGGCGGCCCCCAGGGCCAGACCGAACTCGCTGCCCAGATCGTGGGGATGCTCGACGCCCTGCGCGGCCACTCGCTCGGCTACCGGGCCGCGCTCTATGCCCTCGGCCGTCTCCAGGCCGTCACAGCGATCCCTACCATCGCCACACACTTGGAGCAGCCGGACGACCCTTACCGCACCGACGCGCTGCTCGTCCTCGCTCAGCTCCATCACTCACCCGCGATTCCCCAGCTCGTCCGGCTCCTGCACGACCTCACTTACGGCCAAGACGCCCGGGAGGCCCTCGATCAGTTCGCCCCGGGCGACGTGCTCCCGCCTCTGCTTGCCCAGGTGCGAGCGAGTGCCCAGACGGAGCGGGAACCCTTTCGGCCAGGGCCATGGGAGGTGAGCTACCTGGAAGCCCACGGCGACGCCGAGGCCCTCGCCCTCCTGCACCGGAGCGAGAGCTACCAGTTCGCGGCCCGCTACATCGGCGCGGAGCGGGATGGCGTCGTCGCGGCGGCGCGCCGCCTGGAGCGCCGTCTGCTGCTCGCCGCCGGCGTCCCCGCCGATGAGCTTGATGATCCTGGCGCCGCGGTGCGCCGCATCCTCACCAGCCCGGTCCACCCGCTGGAGTGCGAGCGAGGCAACGAGGATGCTCCCGCGGCTTTCGGCGAGCAACGCGCCCGCTGGCGCAATCTCTGCGTAGCGATCGAGGGCTGGCTGCTGGCTGACCCGCCGCCCCCGCTCGAGCCCGCCCTCGACGAGGCCGAGCGGCTACTGGCAGGCTTCCCCGACGAGGTCCGCGAGGCCCACGAGCGCTGGTGGCTCGACGTGACCCGCGGCGGCCAGCTCGGCCTACCTCGCCTGAGCGCGGTAGCCAGGGCGCGCATCAACCCGAAGGCACCCTGGCGCCTAGCGCGGGCGCTCGTTATCAACGAGGGGATCGGCGGCGCCCTCGACCCGGCGGAGTGCCTCGCCTGGGAAGGGCTGTCGCGCATCACGGCGCTCAGCGTCGACCACGCCGGCTGGCTGAAGGCCCTCGCCGCGGCGCCCGCGAGCTGCGCGCCGCGCGAGCTGCGCGCCGGGATCTACGACGACGCGGTAGCTAGCGCGCTGGCGAGATGGCCTGGCCTCGCGCTCGTGGAGCGGCTGGAGATCCGATGGAGCAGAAACCTGAGCGACGCCGCCAGGACAGCCCTCCTGGCGCGGACTCTGGCCGCCCGGCGCGAGCAGGCGTGGCGCACTCCTCAGGGGACGTTCCTCATACCCCGCGACTTCACCCCCGTGCGCGACTCGTCGGGCCACTGGATCATGCGCCCGGACGGCGAAGCCCTCGCCGTCGCCACGAGCTACGACGAGGTAACCCCAGCCGGCGAGTTGCTGCGCAGCTACGCCGGTCCGGCCCGCTATAGCTCG
>DAOUGF010000918.1:0-2048 GCA_034429295.1 Chloroflexaceae bacterium | reverse complement strand
CGCGGGCAAGCGGCCGGGCCAGCTCCTCGTCGCTGGAGACGCCGGCGAGCCGATACATATCCTCGGTGGCCTCCTCCTCGACGGTGTCGAGCAGCTCGCTCGCGTCGAGCGAGCCCACCAGGCGGCCTTCCCTGTCCACCACTGGTAAGGCGAGCAGGCCAGAGTCGCCGAGGATGTGGGCCTGCTCCTCGGGGGGCATATCTACGGACAGGCTGATCACCTCGGGGCTCATGAGCAGCTCGAGGCGGGTGTCGGGGGCGGCGGTGACGATCTGCCGGAGGCTGACGACGCCCACCAGCTTGTCCTCATCGCCGGTGACGAAGAGGTAGTAGACGCTCTCATCGCCCGGGCGCATCATGCGCAGGGCGTCGATCACCTGCTGGGCGCTGGCGTGCTTGGGGAAGCTCAGGGCGGGCGCGTACGTGAGCTCGGCCGCGGCGCCACCATGAATGGTGGGCCGGATCGCGGGGGAGCGCAGCGGAGTGCGCTCGGTGGCGGTGCGGATCGCGATCATCGGATGCCTCCTGGGTGTTGCAGGAGCCGCGGCGCGCGTGGCTGCGGCCAGCGAGGCCCGATGGCGCGTGGGGATCAAGAAACCCCCGGCGTGGGTGCCGGGGGCGGCGAGCGGAGCGCGACGAGCGCGCCCCGCGGGGGAGACGCTCGTCAGCTCAACAGATGCTCAACCACACCCGGCTGCGCCCGCTGAACGCGGCGCATCGGGCCGACACGGTTCTGTTGATGACTACCTTCCATACGTCCTTGGTGAACGCGCCAGCGGCCACGATCGCATCATCCTTGATGGGACGTGTGACGGGCTTTGCTCGCCCGTCGCGCCGGCAGGCGCAAAATACCGGACCCGCGATTGGGTCCCAGCGCAGTATAATCGGCTAAACCCGCTCTGTCAAGTGCAACTGTGGTAAGATCCCAGGGCATGAGCGTGAGGGCGTTTGGATCGCGAATGATGCGAAACGGTTTGGATCGCGAATGACGCGAAACTGGACGAATGACGCGAAACGAAGGCGCGAGGGCGCGATAGGGAAGACGCGAAACGAAGACGCGAAACGAGTGGGCCGGCTGAAGTTGTGCCCGGCAACGGGCGTGGGGCGGGGAACGCAATGCCCGCTCTCGGCGCCGAGGGGCATGCGCCGCCAGCCGCCTCGCCAGGGAAAGGCGTCGGCTTTGGGGGTTTCCAAAGGGGGCCTCGCCTCCTTTGGCGGGGAGCGCGAGGGGCGGAGCCCACTCGCGACACCACCCACCGTGTAGGTGGTACTGCTACCGGGCTACCGCCCCGAGGTACTCAGCGGGGAGCGCGAGGGGTGGAGCCCGCTCGCAATAGCACGCATCGTGCAAGTAGCACTGCTACGGGCCGGCGCTGGCAGCGGTGACAAAGGAGTGCGCGTGATGGCTCGTTCAGCGAAGAGGTCGGCCGCGACAGGCGCGTACGCTCCGCCGCCGCCCGCCCTCGCGCCCTGGCGTCGCCGGCTCCATACGATCATCTTCGAGGCGGATACGCCGGGCGGCAAGGTCTTCGATCTGGCCCTGCTGCTCAGCATCATCGCCAGCGTGATTGTGGTGATGCTGGACAGCGTGGCGTGGATCAACGCCCGCTACGGCCCGCTGCTCACCGGCATCGAGTGGTGCTTCACCCTGCTCTTCACCGTGGAGTATCTGCTGCGGCTGCTCGCCGTGGGCCGCCCGCTGGCCTATGTGTTCAGCTTCTTCGGCGTGATCGATCTGCTGGCGATCGTGCCCACCTACCTCAGCCTCTTCGTGCCCGGCACCCAATACTTGCTGGTAGTGCGGGTGGTGCGGTTGCTGCGAGTCTTTCGCATCCTCAAGCTCGCCGAGTATCTCCACGAGAGCCAGACCCTCGGGCAGGCCCTCTGGGCCTCACGCCGTAAGATCAGCGTCTTTCTGCTCACGGTGCTCACCGTCGTCGTGATCGTCGGCGCCACCATGTATGTTGTTGAGGGTCCGGCGCGGGGCTTCACCGATGTGCCCACCAGCATCTATTGGGCGGTGGTGACGATGACCACCGTCGGCTACGG
>DAOUGF010000917.1:0-2909 GCA_034429295.1 Chloroflexaceae bacterium | reverse complement strand
CGCCGATCCCCACCTTCGCACCTCTGGGGGCAGCGCCGACGAGCGCCGTACGGCCGCCTGTCCGCACGCCAGCGCCGACTGCGACGCCCACAGCGCCATCCGTAACCGACACGACGCCCACAACAGCCCCTGAGCCTGCCGAGCCCGCCGGGGGCGTGATAGAGGCGCAGCCGCCGGCAAGCCAAGGGCCGGACCCGCGGGCGATCAGCGCCGGACTGCTCTTCTTCGTCGGGCTCGGCCTCGCCAGCACCGCATCGTGGAAGCTCTTCGGAGGGCGCTGACGATGAAGTGGATTTCCTCACGGCTCACAGGCGCCGCGGCTGCCATGTTGCTGGCGATGACCCTCGCGGGCTGCGCCGAGAAGCCGCAGATGTCGGACCCTTCCACACGGGCCACGCTGATCGCCGCCGCACCGACGGTCACACCCAAACCTTGGGAGACGCCCCCCACCGTGGCT
Organism: Chloroflexaceae bacterium; assembly: GCA_034429295.1. Lineage (GTDB taxonomy): Bacteria > Chloroflexota > Chloroflexia > Chloroflexales > Chloroflexaceae > OHK40. The sequence continues at coordinate 2,452 of DAOUGF010000917.1, read as the reverse complement.
CCAACGCGCCTGCCGACGCCAAACCTGCCGCTGGCCACGCCCTACGCCACGCCGCGGCCCCACTCGGAGCACTTCGTGGTGGTGGAGATGGGCTTCCAGATCGACCATCCCTTCCACTGGAGCCGCAGCTCTGGGGCCGTGCCCGGCGCGATCGTGCAGCTGGCGAATAAGCCGAACAACGTCTTCATCGTGATCCTGCAGACCCCCCTCGACGGGCGCAGCCTTGAGGAGGCGGCCTCCGACACCCACGCCCGCGTGGCCGAGTGGGTCGGCTACCTGGAGCTCCGCGAGGAGAGCACCGTCACCCTGGCGAACGACATTACGGCCTGGCGCTCGCACCACGCGATGGACTACCCTGAGTATGGCGTTACGATCGAGGCGCTCATCCAGTCGGTGGCCCAGGGCCGCCAGCTGATCACGATGGCCGCATACGCGCTGGCCGAGGATCTCGCCACCGAGCAGGAGACGGTCGCAGCGATCTTCGATAGCGTCAAGCTCACCGAGCCGACTGTGTACGGGCTGCCGCGGAGCGAGACATACGTGTACGCCGAGCAGGAGGCGATCGAGACCTGGGCCTACGACCCGGCTCGCGGTCAGGGCGACCGGCGGATCTTCAGCGGCCTGGTGCGGCTCGACGCCGAGCAGCGGCTGCAGGCAGAGCTTGCCGAGAGCTGGTCGATCAGCCCTGACGGCACTGTCTACACCTTCTATCTGCGGCCGGAGGCTCGCTTCCACGACGGCAAGCCGGTGACGGCCCAGGACGTGATCTACTCGTGGGAGCGGGCGCTCGATCCGGCCACGGAGTCGGACATCGCCCTGACCTATTTGGGCGATATCGTCGGCGCCGCTGAGCGACGGCGGGGCGAGGCCACGACGGTAAGCGGGCTGGCAGCCCTCGACGAGCAGACGCTCCAGGTAACGATCGACGGCCCGAAGCCCTACTTCCTGCTCAAGCTCACGGCGCCGCCCGCCGTCGTTGTCGATCGGGCGAACGTCGAGATGGGCGCCGAGTGGTATCGCCGACCGAACGGCACGGGGCCATACCGGCTGCTGAGCTGGGAGCCGGGCAAGGTCAAACTCTACGAGCGCAACCCCAACTTCTACGGGGAGGAGCCGCCAACCCACTACCTGGCGGCGCGCCTGGATGTGGGCTACAGCGGCACCTATCTCTACCGGCTCGGCGAGCTCGACCAGCTGGCCCTCGACAGCTACAGTATGAGCCTGCTGGAGGACCCGGCAAACCCGCTGCGGACAGAACTGCAGACGGCGGTGCCGCTCTGCACCTCGTTCGTCGTCTTCGACACGAGCCGCCCGCCTTTCGACGATGCCCAGGTGCGCCAGGCCTTCGCCATGGCGGTGAACCACGGGCAGTACGCCGAGCGGGCGCTCCAGGGCGCGAACATCCCCGCACGAGGGCTCTTCCCGCCCGGGCTGCCCGGCTACAACGCTGAACTGCAAGGGATTGGCTTCGATCCTGAGCAGGCCAGGGCCAAGCTCGCGGCCTCGCGCTACGGCTCCGAGCCGCTCCCGCCGATCCGGCTCACCAGCAGCGGCTATGGCTTCCACGTGGATGCCGGGATAGGCGTGCTGGTGCAGATGTGGCAGGAGACGCTCGGGGCAACCATCACAATCGAGCAATTGGAGCCGGGCGGCTTCGCCGAGACAGTCCAGGGGAGCGAGCGGGGCAACCTCTTCTTCTGGGAGTGGTGTGCTGACTACCCTGACCCCGAGAACTTTGCCGACGCCCTGTTCCACAGCCAGGCGCAGCAGAATATCGGCCACTACAAGAACGCGGATCTAGATGCACTGCTGGAGCGGGCTCGCGTCGAGGCTGACCCGGAGCGACGCATGGAGCTCTACCGGGAGGCAGAGGCCCTGATCGTGGGCGATGCGGCGGCGATCTTCCTGGCGCACCGGGTGGACGCCCTGCTCGTCGAGCCACGGGTGGGCGGCCCCGTCGCCGCGCCTGGCCACGTGCCGGTGGAGCGCTTTCTGAAGCTCGAGAAGACATCATGACCCAGATTCAGCCAGGCTTTGATGAGCTGCTTCGGGATGGCGGCGCCGCGCTGCGCGGAGGCCAGCGCGAGCGAGCGCGCTCGCTCCTCGCCCAAGCTGTCCGTCTGAACCCCCGCAGCGAGCAGGCGTGGCTGCTGCTGGCCGGCGCTGTGTCCGACGCCGAGCAGCGGCGCACCTGCCTGGAGCGGGTGCTGCGCCTGAACCCCGATCACGCCATCGCTCGCAAGGCTATGGCGTCCTTGGGTGGGAGCGACGACCGGCGACCGACGACCGGCGACCAGCCGCGGCCGAGTGCGGCGACCGACGACCGACGACCGACGACCGGCAACCGGCCGCTGTCGAGTGCAGCGCAGGTTCCGCCCGGCGGCTCGCTGCTGGAGCGGCTGCAGCAGGCAGAGCAGCCGGCGCGGGAGCTGCCGAGCTTCGAGCAGCTGCT
>DAOUGF010000916.1:0-3302 GCA_034429295.1 Chloroflexaceae bacterium | reverse complement strand
ACTGGCGTGCCAACGGCGGCCTCGAGAGGTTCGGCTACCCGGTGACCGGCGAGTTCACTACGGAGCTGGAAGGGCGGCCCTACACGGTCCAGTACTTCGAGCGCCGGCGCTTCGAGCTACATCCGGAGATCGGACCTGACGTCGTGCTCCTCGGCCTGCTCGGCCGTGAGGTCTATGAGGCGCGGCAGAGCACCCCCGCACCGCAGCCGCCAGCTGAGCCTACACCAGAGCCCGGCCCTGCCATCCAGCCGCCTGAGGTGCTGGAGCAATATCGCAAGCAGATGCCGGCCGGCTATTGGCAGGTGAACGTCAACGGCATTCAACTCACTGCAGCCGGGTTCGAGTATCGCAAGGAGATCGGCCGCTTCAATAAGGCGGGCGATGGCTTCAAGTACGTTGTCTTCACCCTGGAGGTGGTAAACACGGGCTACCAGGGGAGGTTTGGCGACGATGACTTCTTCGCCAACTCGGCCTCTTTCGATCTGATCGACCTTGATAACGGCACTCACAACACCGACTCGGCCACATACAGCCTGGAGAACTACTTTGAGGGCGGAACTTTCCACCCTGGCACCAGGGCAAGCGGCATGCTGGTCTATCGCATCCCTGAGAACTCAGCGCCGGCCCGGCTGATCTACGACAGTAGCACCTACGTGGAGCTCGACTTCCGCGTCGCCCCGAACCAGTAGGGCCCACCCAAGGCTGCGCCTGAGCCGCGGCCACACGCCACCACAAATCGATAGCTCCCAGGCACACATACCTGGGAGCCGTCGATTTGTACCGTTATGTCTACTGATCTGCAGCCCGTATCGTAGCCTGCTCTTCAGCGCCTACAGGGAGTTCTCTGCCCTGGCTAAGCACAGGCCGATGAGGTGGAAGAGATCGCCGCTCGGCCCCTGGCAACCGTGCTGCGCCATGACCGACCCGGCGCGCTCGCCGAGGTCGCGGACTTGGAGGGCGCCGAGGTGGCGCGGCTTCGCCGGGAGTTGCCGGCCATGCATCAATGTTTGGAGCGCCTGCGCGGCCATCAACTCCGTCGCAATCTTGTGCGCCAGAAGCGATAGGCCAGGGCCATAGCCTTCTCCCGACCGATGCGGGCCGCCAGATCGATGTAGGTGGCTGTGATCGCGCTGTGCTCCTCGGCATAGATCGCGCAGCGCAGGGCGCGGATGAGGGCGAGCATAGCATCCTCCAGGGCCTGATTACTACAAAGAATAGCATACCTTGGAGGCGCATCCAATAAGGCACGGCGCCTTCCATTTGACTTCGAGCTGTGGACGATGGGAATATCAGGGCGTAACGAACAGCTGGCGATCAACGATTGGTGGTGTCTATGGTGCGACATATCTGCGCTATCTGCGGGCTGATCCTGATCCTGGTGTTGGCAAGCTTCTATCCCTTCCTACCGGGAAGCTACGATGCCCTCGCTCTGCCGCTCTCCAGGGTGGCGCAGCTCACCGGCACCGTTGGCCTGATCCTGGTGCCGTTGGGGGCGCTCTGGCTTGGGTACGAGATCAGGAAGCCGCAGCGCCACGCCACAAGCCCCCCACAAGCACCACGCAGCCGGCTGTTCGCGCTGTTCGCGCTGCTGCTCACCTCCCTGCTCGCGCTGGTTGCGGCGCTCGTTGCCCTGGCCAGCAGCGGGCCTGCCCTCGCCCTGATCACGCTTGGGCTCTGGATCTACGGTGTGTGGAGGTTGCGCCCGCATCTCCAGCAGCTCAAACGCGCTGAGCCGGAGGCGTTCAACCCGGCGCCGCTCTACCTCACCGCCATCCCGTTGGCGGTCTGCGTGGCCCTGCTTACGCTCGCCGCACCTGCAACGGCCTTCAGCCGTAACTATGCGATCGCCCAGAGCCGCGAGCTGATCCAGGCGATTGAGGCCTACCAGCAGCGCCAGGGCGATTATCCGCCCTCGCTGCTGGCGGTATGGCCCGACTATCATCCTGGGCTGGTCAGCATCTCGCACTATTCATACGCGCCGGACGGGGAATCGTACAACCTCGCCTTTGAACAATCGCATCTGTTCTTTGATCAGCTCGGCGCCAGGGAGTTCGTCGTCTACAACCCCCGCGATACGCATCTCATTCCCAGCCACGCCGCGTGGATTCTGGTCAGAACCCCCGAGGAGATGGCGGCCCAGCAGGGCTGGTATGCAGTTGAGGCCACTGCCTTCCCGCATTGGAAGTCCTTCTGGTTCGATTGAACACCGTTCGCTGCCGGAAGCGCAGAGGCCTCGCTGCCTACTTCCCCCGCATGTACCCGCTGGCGCGCCCCGCAGATTTCGCCGCCCACCTGCAGCGAGTAGTTGCTATGCTCAAGGAGCCTGGCCGCCTGCGCGCGCTCCGGCTGCTCTTCTCGGAGAGCAGCGGGGCGACCTACCGGCGCCACGGCGATGTCCGCGCCCCGGCCCTCATCCTGATGGGCACCGCTGACCCCGACATGGCCGACCCCGTCGCTGAGGCCCACACCCTGGCGACCCGCCTGCCCCAAGCGTCAGTGCAGCTCTTCGAAGGCGCCGGCCACCACCCGCACGTCGAGCTTCCCGAGCCGGTCGGCCAGGCGATCATCGCCTTCCTGGCACAGCATACATCCGGCTCCGCCGCCCAAGCCGTGGGAGGCAGCTGATGGCCCCGCGTGTCGGGCTCGACTTGGCGACGGTCGTCCGGCATGCGGCCGAGCTCGCCGACGCCCACGGCCTCGAGGCGCTCAGCATGGCCCAAGTGGCGGCCCGCCTCGGCGTGCGGACGCCCGCCCTCTACCACTATCTGCCCGGCCTGGCCGGGCTACGGCGGGAGCTGGCTATGTACGGGCTCGACGCCGTGTAGGCGCAGGTCGGGCAGGCCATCATGGGCAAGGCCGGCGATGATGCGGTGCGCGCCCTCGCACGCGCCCTGTGGGCATTTGCAACCGCCCATCCTGGCCTCTACGAGGCCGCCTCACGCGCGCCGGATCGCGCAGATCCTGCGTGGGTGCAGCGAGGTGAGGCCGTGGTTGCGCTCCTGATGCGGGCCCTCGACGCCTACCAGCTGCCGGAGGTCCAGGCGCGGCAGATCGTGCGCATGCTCCGCAGCATCGTTCACGGCTGCGTCGGCCTCGAGCGCGGCGATGGCTTCGGCGTACCGGGCGAGGCCGAGCAGACATTCGAGGCCCTCCTTGAGGCGCTGCTGGCATACCTGCACCGCCATAGTGAGGCGCCGCGCTGAGCCTGTTCGGCCCGCCGGCCGCCCACGCGGGGCTGCCTTCGCTCAAGGGCTCCTGCTCCGTGTCATCAAAGCTCGTCACGGCCACGGTCCGGCTCGTTT
>DAOUGF010000915.1:0-1934 GCA_034429295.1 Chloroflexaceae bacterium | reverse complement strand
CGCCCACTCAGCCATGCTCCGCCTGGCGATCTCGGCCTGCACCTCGGCGATAAGCGCGGGCTGGTCGGCATCATGCTGCCGCGGGCCGAGCTCCGGGCGCCCGATCGCCGCGCAGAACCGCGCCCAGAAGTGCGCCTCGAGGGCCCCAACCGCAAGATAGCGGTCGTCGGCCGTACGGTACAACCGGTAGCATGCCTGCGCGCCGCTGAGCGCGGCGGTCGGCTCCGGCCCGGCCGCAGAGCCGGCCCGCGCCACAGCATGCCACGGCGCCATCAGCCAGCGGGCCGCTCCGAGCAGCGGGGCGTCGAGCGTGCAGCCAGTGCCACTTACAGCGCGGGCGTGGAGCGCCCCCAGGATCGCCGTGGCCGCCGAGAGCCCGCCAACCAGATCCGCCAGCTGCGTGCCCGGGATCGCCGGCTGGCCGTTCGCGGTCGTCGCTGCGAGCAGGCCGCTGAGGGCGAGGAAATTCAGATCGTGCCCGGCGCGCCCGGCCTCATCGCTCGTTGCGCCGAAGCCACTCAGCCCACAGTAGATCAGCCGCGGGTTCAGGCTGCGCAGCGCATCAGCGCCGAGCCCCAAGCGCTCGAGCGCGCCCGGCCGTAGGCCGTCCACCAGCACATCGGCGACGGCCGCCAGCTCCCGCAGCCGGTCCGCGCCCTCAGCTGAGCGTAGATCGAGCTCCAGCTCGGTCTTACCGGCATTCACCATCGGGTAGGCCGGCGCCAAATACGGCAGGGCCCGCAGCGGATCGCCACCTGGCCGCGATATCTTCGTCACCTGCGCCCCTAATGCCGCCAGCACTCCCGTGCACACCGGCCCCGGCAGATAGGCCGCCACCTCGATCACATGAATACCCGCCAGGGCCTCTGCCAACATCATCACACTACATCCTTTCGCGCCTTCCCTTTCGCGTCCTCGCCCCTCGCGCTTTCGCGCCTTCGTTTCGCGTTTTTCGCGGACGAAGTTTTCGCGCCCTTCGTGATCCAAACGCCCTTCGCGATCCAAACGCCCTTCGTGATCCAAACGCCCTTCGCGATCCAAACGCCCTTCGCGATCCAACCACCCTCCCCCATCCTATGCTACGATACCGGAGCATACTCCTGTGATCCTGTGCTCGAGGCTTCGGCGCCAAGACCGAGCACGTGGCTGTGCCCTATGACCATCCTCTCAGTTGAGTCTATCTCGAAGCAGTACGGCGAGCGGCCGCTCTTCCGCGACGTCACCTTCGGCATGCAGCGGGGCGAACGCTTGGGCATCATCGGCGTCAACGGCAGCGGGAAATCCTCGCTGCTCCGCATCGTCGCCGGCCTCGAGCCGCCCGACAGCGGCCGCGTCACCGTCGCGAGCGGCATCCACCTCGCCTACCTCCCCCAGGAGCCCCGCATCGACCCAGAGCTCAGCGTGATCGAGGCCGTCTTCGCCGGCGACTCGCCGACCATGCGCCTGCTCCGCAGCTACGAGCAGCTCAGCCTCGCCTTGGAGGCCAATCCTGGCGAGGCCAGCCTGATCGAGCAACTCAGCGCCCTCACCCCGCAGATGGACGCCGTGGGCGCTTGGGACGCCGAGACTGCCGCCCGCTCCATCATCGACGAGCTTGGCCTGGCTGCCCACATCAACGCTCGCGTCGGCGAGCTCTCCGGCGGCCAGCGCAAGCGCGTCGCGATGGCCCGCGCCCTCGTCGATCGGCCCGACCTGCTCATCCTCGACGAGCCGACCAATCACATCGACACCGACACGATCGCCTGGCTAGAGGAGTATCTGGCCCGCATCCCCACCGCGTTGTTGCTCGTCACTCACGACCGCTATTTCCTCGATCGGCTCATCAGCCGCGTGATCGAGCTCGACCGCGGCCGCGCATCCAGCTACCAGGGCAACTACGAGCGCTTCCTCGAACAGAAGGCCGAGCGCCTCCTTCGGGAAGCCGCCGCCGAGGA
>DAOUGF010000914.1:0-2523 GCA_034429295.1 Chloroflexaceae bacterium | reverse complement strand
GCGGCCCGCGCCGGGCACGACCCGGCCCCGCCAGTGAGCATCAACTCCCACGGCTACATCGCAGAGACCAGCCAGCAGGCCCGCGATGAGTTCTTCCCCTCCTACGCCACGATGATGAACCGCATCGGCCGTGAGCGGGGCTGGCCGAGCATGACCCGCGAGCAGTTCGATCGGCTCTGCTCGCTCCACGGCGCGCTGCTCGTCGGCAGCCCGGCTGAGGTGGTCGAGAAGATCCACTACCAGCACGAGCTCTTCGGCCACAGCCGCTTCCTCGCCCAGATCAGCGTCGGCCCGATCGAGCACGCCAAGGTGATGCGGGCGATCGAGCTGTTTGGCACCGAGGTCGCCCCAGCTGTGCGCAAGGCGCTAGGAGGGGCATAGCGCACCTACTCCTCGCGCACGGGCCGACGCAGCTGCTTTGTCAGGCTGCGCCGGCGCTTCGTGCTGCGGCGCTCCTCCCTGGCGGCGCGGCTGGGCTTGGTGGCCACCCGCGGAGGCACCACCGCGCTCGCGGCCCGCAGCCGCTCCGCGAGCCGCTCGAAGGCCACCTCCACATTCGCGGCTTGGGAGCGCCGCTCGGTGGCGGTCACCACGATCCCGCTGGGGCGATGGAGCAGCCGCACGCCGGTGGCATTGCGGTTGCGGTGCTGCCCGCCGGGGCCACTCGCGATGAAGAAGGTGAGCTCGCTCTCCCGCTCCAGGCGCTCTCGCTCCGTCGGCTCGGCGCCAGGTATTTCGTCTTCCATACGCACAGTGTACCGCACCGCCCGGCCGCTCTCGCCAGCGAAGGCCGCCGGCTGCGAGACGTGCAACAGAAGCGCCCGCTACGACTGCGTCGTGATGGCGCTGCCGCTCTCGTAGCGGCGCAGCCCGCGTTGAAAGGCAAGCACAGCGAGGGCGAGGAAGCCGAGGGCGCCAGCTGCCAGCAGGCCGAGTTGGTCCCAGCCAAACCCCCGCACGAAGTCGGCCGGCACCGCGCCCATCAGGGCCGCCGGCATCACCGTGAAGAGCAGGAATCTGGCCGTGCCGTCGAAGAGCGTCACCGGATATGTGGCGAAGGTGATCAGCGCCATCAGCGCCTGGCCGCTGATCTGCGTCGCGCCGCCTGTCCAGAAGGCCAGGCTGCTCACCAGCACCATAAAGCCCACGAACACCGCCGTCCCGCAGCAGACCGCCAGGACGAAGCGAGCCACGCCGTCAAAGGTGTGAGGCCCCACGACCAGGAAGCTCACCACGCCGTAGCTGGCGTCGCCGAGGCCGCTCGCCACGCTGCGGCTGGCGAGGGCGTGGAGCAGTGCTGGCCGCGGCAGCGCCAGGTAGTAGTCGAGCCGCCCCTCGCTGATGATCTCGGCCAGGGTGATGACGTTGCCGAAGAGGTAGACGCCCAAGCCGAAGCTGCAGGCGGCCACGCCGAAGAGCAGCGCCATCTCCCGCAGGCCGTAGCCCGCCACCCGCTCGAAGCGGTCGAAGAAGATCACCCAGAAGAGGAAGTAGAGCCCGTTGTTGGCCACCATCCCCACCGCTTGGGTGAGGAACGCGGCCCGGAACTCCATCGCCGCCTGCAGGTTGGCCCGCCAGAGTGCGGCTAGGAAGCGTAGCTCGCGTAACATAAGCCTCTTCTCCTGAATGACAGGGTGACAAGGTGACAAGGGGACGGGGGGACAGGGGGCCAAGGATATACCTAATGGCGCCGTTAGGTGTCCCCTTGTCACCTGCGCAGCAAGGATGGTCACCTTGTCACCTAGCCCGCGCGAAGCAAGGGCGGTCACCCTGTCACCTTGTCACGACTCAGCCTCCGTTGATCGCCAGGTGCGCCGTGCCGCGGCGGTAGGCCAGGGCCACCAGTAGACCAAGCCCAACGAGCCAGCCCAGTTGCACGACCAGCAGCCGCAGGAAGGTGCCGCCGTCGGGGCTCACGAAGAGCCGCGCCGGCCCGTAGATCGCCGCGGCGAAGGGCAGGCTATGGGAGAGGCGCTGCAGCCAGGGCGGGAAGAAGTCGAGCGGGATGAGCAGCCCGCCGAGCAGGAACAGCACCTTGTTGTAGATCCACTCGAAGGCGCTCACCTCCTCGGAGAAGAAGGCTGTGAGGCCGAGCAGAGCGGCCACGCAGAAGTCGATTAGCCAGCCGAGGGCCATAGCGACGAGCACCAGCGGCAGCCCCCAGGGCGCCGGCGGTGGTCCCGCCAGCAGCCACACCACCGTCCCGCCCGCCAGGCCGTTGAAGAGCATGCGCAGCGCGCTGTCGCCCAAGCTGGCCGCGGCCTGGTAGAGGATAAAGCTGTAGGGCTTGTTCAGCAGGTAAGCGATCGAGCCGTCCTTCACTTGGGCCGCGATCTGCTGGGCCATCCGCGGCCGGCTGAGCACGATCGTCTCCGCCAACATCAGGTACCAGAGCGTGTCGCGCAGCGTGAGCCCGGCGATGCTGCTCGTCCCCTGCGAGGCGTAGGTGGCCCGCCACAGCCCGAAGAAGACCACCATGAAGAACACGATCGAGACGCTCCGGGCCGCCAGGTCGAGCGGGTA
>DAOUGF010000913.1:0-2192 GCA_034429295.1 Chloroflexaceae bacterium | reverse complement strand
CGCCCACTCCGGCGGGGGTGCAGGGGGCGGAGCCCGCCTGCAGAGGCTCGCACTGCTCAGGTGCCGCCCACCGCGCAGGTGAAGCCCGGCGGGGGCGCGGGGCAGCGCCCCGCTACAGCCGTGCCGGTGCAACCGATGAGAGGGCCGCGCAAGGCGGCGCTAAGCCGGACGCTGACGCAGAGCCCGTTGATCCATCGCCCCGGCGATGAGCGTGAGCACCGCGCCGGCGCAGACGATGACCAGCGTCAGGATGGGGATGCCCGCGAGCGCGTCGCCGCTCCGTATCAGGGCCGTGAGCCTGGCCGTAAGTTGGGAGGCAACTACGAACAAGAGCGCTGCCGAGCTGACGATCGCGAGACCCACCGGGCGGCGATTGAGCTGGGCAGGGGGAAAGGCGAGGAGCAGAATGACGGCAGTCAGGAGTAGCGTGAGGAACGCGCCGCCTCCAACGCTGTCCTGGAGCTCGAGGCGGCCGAACGCCCCGCCCTGCATGTAGCGGAGCGTAAGCGCCGTGGGGCACTGCCAACTGATCGCGCTGAGCTGTTGGCAGGACCAGGGAAAGAAACAGCCGGCGGCCGTCAGCGCTGCGCCGAGAAGGTAGAGCAAGCTGCGAACTGTCATGGTGCCACCTCTTCTTACTTGCCGGGGGGCAACACTGTGTGCATGACAAACGTGGTTGAGCTGGCTGATGGTGTCTAGGGAGTGTAGCTCAACGGCGCACCTGAATACAATGGTCGCAGCTGACCGTAAATCATACGCTTTTCTAACGGGCGGGCCCTGGCGTGGTTCAGCGGGTACTGCAGGCGATGGCGTGGCGGCGCCTTTGTAATGCCTTTGGTACTCCTTGAGACAGTGTCTCGTGCACGTCCGCAAGAGCCAGCCGGGATTTGACAGCCCATGGCAGCTATGCTATACTCCCCAGCGTTATGGGCGTGTAGCTCAGTTGGGAGAGCGCCACAATCGCACTGTGGAGGTCAGGAGTTCGAGCCTCCTCACGTCCAGTATTAAGGGCCCTTAGCTCAGTTGGGAGAGCGCAACACTGGCAGTGTTGAGGTCACCAGTTCGAACCTGGTAGGGTCCACCACAATGTAAGGGCCGCTGCTTAAAACGAGCAGCGGCCCTTGTTCATTCTTGGCTTGGCGCCGCAAGATTAAGAAAGCGTTATGCAGACCCCTAATTGCAGGATGCTATCGCCTAACGGGCGGCGGCCCATACTCGTTCTCGGCGCCGCCCCGAAAGATTAAGAAAGCGTTATGCTAGCACCATTGCAGGCTACTATTGCCTGTGGTAGATTGGGCTCTGCCCCCCCCCTTTTGATGCAGAGGATGCGGTATGCCAATCGCGATGATTGTCCACGGCGGCGCATGGGCTATCCCCGATGAGCAGGTAGAGCCACACCTGGCCGGCTGCAGGGCCGCGCTGGCGGCAGGCTGGGCCATCCTCAGCGAGGGCGGTGGGGCGCTGGAGGCCTGCGAGGCGGCGGTGCGTATTCTGGAGGACGACCCGATCTTCGACGCGGGCACCGGTTCGGTGCTGACCGCCGCAGGCACGGTGGAGCTGGACGCGGCGCTGATGGATGGGCGGACGCTACGCTACGGGGCGGTGGCGAACCTGCGGCGGGTGCGCAACCCGATCAGCCTGGCCCGCCACGTGCTCGAAGGCCCCGCCACGCTGCTCGTCGGCGAGGGCGCCGAGCAGTTCGCCGCCGCCTGCGGTGTGCCATTGGTGGAGAACAGCAGCCTGATCGTAGAGCGGGAGCGCCAACTCTGGGAGGCGTGGCGCGCCGGCAAGCCGGCGGGCTCGCTCTATGGTGGGCCCGCCAAGCCCTCGCAGGAGCTCGATGCGGTGGGCCGGGGCGCCGAGCCTGCGGCGGTGGCCGGCCACGACACGGTTGGTGCGATCGCCCTCGACGAGGCGGGCAACCTGGTGGCGGCCAACTCCACCGGCGGCACGCCCTTCAAGCTGCCGGGGCGGGTGGGCGATACGCCGCTGGTTGGCGCGGGCCTCTACGCCGACGCTCGCAGCGGCGCCGCCGTCTGCACGGGCTGGGGCGAGTCGATCGTGCGGGTGGCGCTTGCCCGGCGCGCCGTAGAGTTGCTGGAGCGCGGGATGCCGCCCCAGTCCGCCGCTGAGCTGGCGATCAGGACGCTGGCCCGCAGCGTCCCCGGCGGCAGCGGCGGCTGCATTGTCGT
>DAOUGF010000912.1:0-1980 GCA_034429295.1 Chloroflexaceae bacterium | reverse complement strand
GCCGGCCGAGGCGGATGGCTCTGCCCGACAATGAGTCGGGTATGCCGCCGGGCGGCGGCACGGTACGGCCCTCCGGCTTGGGGGTGGTCCGGAGGGGGCAACGCCCACTCCGGCGGGGCGTGGGGGCAAGCGCCCCCACAAAAGCGCCCACCGCGCAGGTGGTACTGGTACGGGGCAGCGCCCCGCAGCAGGCTCGGCGAGCCTGCGTGCCGGTCGTCACTGCGGAGGAGCGCCGGCGGCCTGGATTTGGGAGGCGCATTCGATGCAGTAGGCCGTGTAGGGCAAAGCCTCCAGGCGCTCAGGGTTGATCTCGCGCCCGCAATTCTGACAGATCCCGTAGGTGCCTTCGTCGAGGCGGCGCAGGGCGGCCTCAACCTGGGCCAGCAGATCGGCGGCGTTCCCGCGCAGGGCCAGGTTGCGCTCGCGCAAGAAGGTGTTCGTGCCATCGTCCGCGTAGTGCTGCCCGACACCACCATCATTGACCTCGGCGTCCTCGGCTATCGGCAAGGCCTCGGCTTGGCCGACCAGTTCGGCCCGCAGCTCCTCGAGCCGCGTGCGGATCTCTGTGATGTCTCGCTCGGTCATGGCGCATCCTCCTCCGTAGAACCGAAGCCACTGTGGCCGCTAGTGCAGCCTCCGTGCCAGCGTTGACAGCCCGGCCACGGCGATGTATGCTCGCGCCATTCTACCGCCCCGACACAAGCCATGCCATGCGCCCATCCCCGCAGCCGATCCTTCTGCTCTTCGCCGGCGTCCTGATCGTCTCCACCTCCTCGATCCTCATCCGCTACGCTCAGGCGGCTGGCGCGCCCTCTCTCAGCATCGCCGCCTGGCGCCTGGCCCTGGCCGCCCTGATCCTTACGCCGATCGCCTTCGCCCGCGTGGGGCGAGAGTTACGGGCCCTCTCCCGGCGCGACCTGCTCCTCGGCATAGCCTCGGGCGCCTTCCTGGCCGTCCACTTCGCCAGCTGGATCAGCTCCCTGGCCTACACCTCGGTCGCCTCCAGCGTGGCCCTCGTCTCCACGAACCCGCTCTGGGTAGGATTAGCGTCGCTGCTGCTCTTCCGCGAGCGGCTTGGCTGGCGCACCTTCGCCGGCATCGCCGCCACGCTCCTTGGCACCATCCTGATCAGCGTGGCCGACCTCACGAGCACGCAGCCAAACCCCACCCTGGGCAACGCCCTGGCCCTCGTGGGCTCTGCCACTGTCAGCGGCTACCTGCTGATCGGCCGGGATCTGCGGCGCCGCGTGAGTGTGCTGGCCTACATCTACATCGTCTATACCACCGCTGCGGTCATCCTGGTGGCGTGGGCGCTGCTGGCAGGGCAGCCGCTGTTTGGCTTCCCGCCCTACGTCTATCTGCTGCTGCTCGGCTTGGCCCTCGGGCCGCAGCTGCTCGGCCACACCTCCTTCAACTACGCCCTCTCGGCCCTCTCGGCCACCTTTGTGGCCGTGGCCATCCTCGGCGAGCCGGTGGGCTCGGCGCTGCTCGCCCTCATCATCTTCCGCGAGGGCTTCACGGAGCTCCAACTCGTGGGCTTCGTGCTGCTCATGCTGGGGATCTACCTCGCCTCCTTGGAGGGGCGGCAGGAGCCCGTGCCGCAGCGCACGGCGTAGCGGGGCGCTGATCCTGGACCCCAAAGCCGATGCTCGCCAGCGCTGAGACGCTGTCGTCGCATGCCAAAGGGGGGAGGTTTGGATCGCGAATGACGCGAAATGGGGCGGATGACGCGAAACGAAGGCGCGAAACACGAAGGCAGAAGACGCGAAACTGACGCGCAGCCGATGGCACGACGGGCATCGCCCGCTCTCGGCGCCGAGGGGCATGCAGCGATGGTACGCGGACTGAGGCGGCCGTCGGCTTTGGGGGGTTCGGGGGGCAAGGCCCTTTGAGGGGTAGGTTTTTTCAGCGCGGCTCAGGACAAGGCACCAGCAGGGGGTGGTGAGGAGCAGACCTCGCGCTTGGGCCAGGGCTCGGGTA
>DAOUGF010000911.1:0-4209 GCA_034429295.1 Chloroflexaceae bacterium | reverse complement strand
CACGGATCTGGCATTCTTCGCCTACTCCGACTATCTGGCGCTGCCGGACGGGACTTACGACATCGCGGTGACGCCCGCCGGCGCCCCGATCAGCGAGGCGGTGCTCGCCGGACCACTCCAGGTGAGCGGCGGCTACGCCGGCACGCTTGCCGTCATCAACTTCGCCGACGCCATCGAGGCGGTGCTCTACGAGGATACTATCGACCCGGTGCCGGCAGGTAAGGCCCGCGTGCGCGTGATCCACGCCAGCCCCAATGCCCCCGCGGTTGATGTGAAGCTGGCCGGCACGAGCACGCTGGTAGTGCAGGACGCGCCCTTCAAGGCCACGGCCTATGTGGAGCTGGATGCCGGCAGCTAGCGGTTCGACATTAGCCGGGCCGGCGAAGTGGCGGCGCTCTTCACCACGCCCGCGCTGCGCTTCGAGAGCGGCTGGATCTATACGCTGGTGGCCACTGGCGACCTCGAGCAGAACTTCTGGGTTCAGGCCCGCGTTGATCGCGTCGGCCAGTAGCTGTGCTGTGCAAGGGCAGATCTCTGCTCACGCCGCCAGCCGGATCGTCTTGGGCGCCACCCGGCTCACGGCGGCCAGCAGTTCGTCGAGGTCGAAGGGCTTCTCGACAACCGCCGCGGCCATGGCCCGCACTTTGTGATCGATGGGCAGCTGCGAGGTGATCACGATCACCGGCAGCTCCTGCAGTTCAGGCTGATCGCGCAGCCGCTCCAGAAGGGCCTGGCCGCTCTGGTCAGGCAGGTTCAGGTCGAGGGTCATCAGCGTCGGGCGCGCCTCGTTGATACTGGCTGCTGCGGCGTCGGCGGTGGCGGCCAGACGCACAGAGCCGCCCGCGAGGGTGAAGATGTCGTGGAGCAGGCGGCTGATGGTCGGATCGTCCTCGACCACCAGGATGTCGGCTGTTGCACTCATCAGCTTGCCTTTCAGCGTCGTGCAAATCGTCTGCCCCCGCTGCCTGCAAGGCCCAGGCCGCTACAGCCTGTCGTTTGCGTTAGATGATATAATTGTCAGACTTTCCCGCAGTGCCATGTCGAGACCTCTGACCTTGTTGGATCAGGCGGTGGTATGGTCATTGCTAACCCGTCCTGCTGGTGAGAAACCAGTTGTTCGTCGGACACAAGAGCCAAGGAGCGCACCTATGGCAAAGACGGCGAAGAGCCACGCTTTCCGAACCAGTATCGACATCCCGGCCGAGTCGCGGGAGAAGCTGATCGCCCTGCTCAACCAGCAACTCGCCGATACCTTCGATCTGATGAGCCAGACGAAGGAGGCCCACTGGAATGTGAAGGGCCCGAACTTCTACCAGTTGCACGAGCTGTTCGACGAGCTCGCCACAAGCCTGCTCGGCCATGTCGACCTGATCGCCGAGCGAGCGACGGCCCTCGGCGGCCTCGCCACAGGCACGGTGCGCATGGCGGCCTCTGCGTCCAGGCTCGACGAGTACCCGCTCGGAGTGACGCGGGATATGGAGGTTGTGGAGTGCCTGGTGGAGCGCTTCGCCGCCTTGGCCGCGAGCACGCGTGAGGCGATCGAGCAGGCCGAGGAGCTCGGCGACACTGACACCGCCGATCTCTTCACCGAGGTCTCGCGGGAGCTCGACAAGCATCTCTGGTTCCTGGAAGCGCACCTGCAGAGCTAGTTGAGAATAGCTCCGCTGCGCTAGGCGCCGGCTGCGAGGAGGCGGTCCGGTCGGCGTATAATGGGCCGCATGAAGCCCCTTCGCCGATGGCCTGCCGGAGCCCAGTCGCGCCGCGGGCTGCTCTCAATCCTCTATCTTCAGCTCTCAATAGTTCTGCTCGCCGCCTGCGCCGCCCCGTCACCTGCCCCTGCGGCTGTGGCGACGGCGGCGCCGAGCGCGACGCCCGCCCGGCCAACGGCGACGGCGCGGCCCGCGACGCCGACGCCCGCTCCACCCACAGCAACGCCCGCGCCAGAGCCGCTCACTGTCTGGGTCGCCGAGGAGGAGCCCGCCTTTGTCGCGGCCCGCGAGGCGCTTGAGGGCGCCGCGGCAGCGATCGGTGTGCCGCTCGAGGTGCTGGCCCGCCCGCCCGATGGGGTGCGGCTCAGCCTCGCCACGGCGGAGCTTGTGGGCGACCCGGCGCCCGATCTGATCTGGGCCGACCAGGAGGCGCTCGTCGGGCTATTGACCGATGGGCGGCTGCAGCCGCTCGATGAACTGCCCGGCGGCACCCCACTGCCCGCGCTGATGACTGCCGCCAAGGCGGATGGCGAGCTCTGGGGCGCGCCGCTCGCGGCCCGCGGCGCGTTGCTGCTGCTCTACAACCGGGCCATCGTCGCTGCGCCGCCGGCCACCAGCGACGAGTTGATCGTCAGCGCCCGCGCTGCGGTCACCCCCGAGATCGCGGGGTTGGTGATGGCCTGGGACGAGGCGCGCTGGCTGCTGCCCTGGCTCTACGGCTTCGGCGGCGCCCCAGTGAGCGCCGACGGCCAAACGATCACCCTCGACGCCCCCGCTACCGCCGATGCGCTCAACCTGCTGCGGGAACTGCAGATCGCGGGCGAGGACGAGACCCACAACTTCGGGGCGGCCCAGCGGCTCTTCGCCCGCGGCTACGCGGCGATGGCGATCGATGGCGATTGGGCCCTCGAGCACTACCAGGCGGTGAGCGACACGCTCGAGCTCGGCATCGCCCCGCTGCCGTCGGTGCCCGCGACGGGGCGGCCGGCCATCGCGCCCTTGGGTGGCACCTACCTGATGCTCCACCGCGATCTGGAGGGCGAGCGGCTTGAGCAGGCCCACCGGCTGATCGAGGCGCTAACGGTGCCGAAGGCCCAAGTGGCGCTGGCGCTGGCGCTCGGCCGGCTGCCGGCCCTGAGCGACGCGCTGGAGGCCCCGGCACTCCTGGCCGATCCTGCGCTCGCAGCGGCGGCTGCGGGCGCGGCTGTGGCGCCCGGGCTGCCGCCGACGGTCGCCGCCCGCTGCGCCCTCTTCGGCATCGATGTCTGGCTGCCCGCCGCGCTCGCCGGCACGCGAACGCCGGCCGAGACCGCGACCAGGATGCAGCGAGAGGCCGAGGCCTGTCTGGAGCGAGCGGCCCAAGGCTGAAACGTTTAGCGCTCGCGCAGCGTACCATACTATGACGATACCAAGATCTCTAGGGGCGCGTGCGATCACGAACGGACCACCCTCCACCGCGCGCATCCGTTGAGCGATGAAGGGTCCCCTATGAACTGCCCAAACTGCGCTGCCGAGCTGCCCGCTGACGCGCGGTTCTGTGTCGAGTGTGGGGCCGAGGTGCGGCCCGCCAACACCGGCGCCACTATAGCCTTGCCGCGCTACGCTGACCCAGGCCCGCCCTGCCCGGTCTGTGGGGCGGTCGGCCCGGAGGGCGCCGACTACTGTGTGCGCTGCGGCCACCGGCTGGCCGACCCGGCGCCGATACCGCCCGCGCCTGCGCCGGTGACTGTCACCCGGCCGCGGGCCGCTGCTGCGCCCGTGCTGCACAAGCGCCGTCGGGGGTGGGAGCACGTGGGCGGGCCGATCTTCCTGGTCGGCCTCGGCCTGCTCTTCCTGCTGAAGCTGCCCTTCTTCCCCGCGATCCTGGTGGTGATTGGTCTGTCGTTGTTCGTGAGCGAGGCCGCTCGCGGCAATGTGGTAGTGGGGCTGCGAAACACGATCTGGCTCTTCGGGCTGGCTGTGCTCTTCACCATCCCGCGGCTCTGGATGCCCGGCATCTTCGTGCTGATCGGGCTGCACGCCCTGCTCGGCGGAATTTGTAGGCCGGCGCGACGGCCATGATTTGACATGCCCCCCATCCTTGACCTACACTGGCAAGGATTGCGTTGGGGAGCACCATCATGGGGCGCGTCGTCGCCATTACAAACCTGAAGGGCGGCATCGGCAAGACGACCACGGTCGTCAATCTGAGCGCGGGCCTGGCTTTGAAGGGCGCGCGGGTGCTGCTGATCGATGTAGACGCCCAAGGCAACCTCTCGATGGCCCTCGGAGCGCGGCCGCGGCGCACGCTCTATGAGGTGTTGGTGGACGGGGCCCGCGCCGCGGATTGCATCACTTCAGTGCGGCCCAATCTGGATCTGCTCGCCGCCAACGAGTC
Source organism: Chloroflexaceae bacterium (assembly GCA_034429295.1). Classification (GTDB taxonomy): domain Bacteria; phylum Chloroflexota; class Chloroflexia; order Chloroflexales; family Chloroflexaceae; genus OHK40. The sequence goes on along the minus strand of DAOUGF010000911.1, from coordinate 123 downwards.
GCTGCTCACGGCTCAGCCGGCGATCGCCCAACGCCCCGACTGGCCGCGCGTGCTTGAGCAGGCTATCCGCCCGATACGGGGCGAGTACGACTTTATCTTCGTAGACTGTGGCGGCTCGCTCAC
>DAOUGF010000910.1:0-5394 GCA_034429295.1 Chloroflexaceae bacterium | reverse complement strand
AGTAGATCAGCTCGTCGCCGAGCCGATTCTTGGCCGCCGGGATCGCGGGCAGCGGCCCATCGCTCACGGCAGCGCGCCGGGGTTCTGCTCGCGGGCGAGGGCGTAGGCCGCGCGGGCGAGCTCGACCGCCTCCGGGATGATCTCAGCCGCCTCCACTCCTGCCGCGGCGTGCAGCTCACGAACGATGGTAGCGCCGACGCGGGCGAGGGCTTCCCGCAGCAGGTGCAGCGCCTCGTCAGCCCCGTCGCCGATCGTCACGATGACGGCGAAGCGCCTGCCGGGGGGCGGGTCCGCCGCCATGGCTCGCGCCAGGGTCTGCACGCGGGCCGGCAGCGCGCCGCCCGCCAGCGGCGTCACGATCAGTAGCAGTTCGGCGTCGCTGATCTCGCCGAGCAGCGGCATCGTGAGCGGGTCCGCGAGGCTTGGGGCGCCCTCGCTGAGCAGGATCTCGCCGAGGTACGCGGCCCGCTTCACCGGGGGCAGCGCCGCGAGCATCGCGTTGAGGCAGGCCGGCGCGGGGCCGCTCTCGCTCGCGCTGCCGCAGATGCCCAGAGTGAAGAGATAGCCGTCGTGCATCTCGATATGCTTAAGCCAGCATGGAGGGGTAGACCTGCTCCGTGAGCAGTTGCCGGAACCGGGCGGCCCGGTCGCCCTGATTGATCCAGGCGCCGAGGATCTGGCGGCCGATGAAGTAGGTGAAGATGTATGGGCGCCAGAGGGGCGTGCTGATGAAGCGCAGGCTCTGGCGTGCCTCCCGCTCAGTGCGCAGCCCGTAGCGCATGATGTAGCGCACCACCTCTTCGGGGTCGGCGCCCTGCTCGTGGAGCATAATCGCAGCGTTCCCGCTGAGCGCCCGCAGGTTCCACTGGGCCTTGGCGATGCGCGCTTCCCGCTCCGGGTCGCCCGCGATCCCGGCGAGCGGGTAGAGATGCTCGGCCGCCCAGACGTGGGCCTCATCGCCGAAGATCATATCGGCGGCCAGGGTGGCGATGCCCTCGGCGATGACGCACTCCGGGGTGTTGATCAGCTGGATCGCCTGCTCGCCCCAGCCCCGCTCGCGGTACAGCAACTGCTCCTTGAGGGCGTGCTCGGTGTGGTGGCCGGGGTAGGCCTCGTGGCAGACCAGGTCGAGCAGGCCGTTCGCCTTGATCGGCAGGTCGGTGTTGATCTCCACTAGCGAGCGGGCGTTCCCCAGGAACCAGTTGTAGCCGCTCCAGGGCTTATCGCTCACCAACTCGAAGCGCACCTCCTCGCCTTGGGGCAGTGCGACCAGCTCCGCGGTGCGCCGGCGGGCCTCGGCCGCGATCAGGTCGATCATCTGGCGGGCCACCTCGGGCGCCACCTCAAACTGCTTGCGCCAGAGCTCCAGACGCTCGGCGAGGGGGCCGTCGCCGGGCAGCAGCTCCTCGAGCTCCGCGTTGGCGGCCTCGAACACCGCCTCCGGTGTATAGACCGGCTCGATGTCGAAGCAGCCTCGCACCTCGTCGCGGTAAGGGATCGGCTCGCCGGCAAGGCGCCGGGCCGTCGTCTCCATCCCTCGCAGCTGCACATCGAGGTAGCTGCGGCGCTGGGCCGGGTAGTCGCTCACGGCCACCGCCGTGCGCAGGGCGGCGATCTCCGCAACGATCTCGGCGGGCGGGCGGACGCCGGGGCGCTCCTTCAGCTCGGGCGGGCCGAAGTAGGCGTCGACGAAGCCCTCGACGTGAGCCTCGATATCGAAGGCCAGGGCGATGTAGCGGCTGCTGATGCTGTCGATCGTCATGAGCGCCTTTCTGCTGGCCGGCCGCTGCCGGATTCATCACGAGGCCGCAGCAGGAGAGCAGCATCGCTGGCTCCGCGCCGCTGTGGCGAGCTGCCTGGCCGGTCTACCCGGCGAGCGAGGCCTCGATGAAGGGCTCGAAGTAGGCCTCGAGCGCGCTGCGCGCCTCTGCCGGCGACGTGCTGCGGTGGACCGCCACGCGGAGGTGGGAGCTGTTGGGAAGGCCGACGACGAACTGGCCGACCAACTGCTTGAGCTTGTTGAGGGCGAGGCGCTCGGGCATCTCGGCCTCGCAGAGCTCCAAGTAGTGCAGCAGGAAGTCGAGCTTGTCGGCCGGGGTGGGCTCGAAGGGCTGCTCCCCGCGGCGCAACTGGGCGATCTGCAGGAAAATCCAGGGGTTCTCCATCGCGCCGCGGCCGATCATCACCCCATCGGCGCCGCTGTCGCGCAGGCGCACCAGGGCGTCGTGGGCGGTCTTCACATCGCCGCTGCCGATCACGGGGATGCTCACGGCGCGCTTCACTGCGGCGACGCGGCTCCAGTCGGCGCTGCCCTTGTAGCCCTGCTCGCGGGTGCGCGGGTGGAGGGCGATCGCGGCGACCCCAGCGTCCTCGGCCAGCTTCGCCGTCTCGATAAAGTTGAGGCTGCGCTCGTCCCAGCCGGCGCGGAACTTCAGGGTCACCGGGATCTGCACGGCAGCCTTGACGGCCTTGAGCAGCCGGGACATCTTCGGCAGATCCTTCAGCAGCGACGCGCCGTGGCCGCCGCCGGTCACCTTGGGCGAGGGACAGCCGCAGTTGATGTCGAGGATATCAGCGCCGAGCTGCTCCACCGTGCGGGCCGCCGCGGCCACCAGATCCGGCTCGTTGCCCGAGAGCTGCATGGTGAGCGGGCGCTCCTCGGGCAAGTAGTCGAGCAGGCGATGGCGGTTGAGGGCCTTCGGGGTCACGCTGGCGGCGTTGGTCATCTCGGTGCTCACCAGGCCGCAGCCGCCCAGCCGCAGGATCATGCGCCGGAAGATACTGTCGGTCACGCCCGCCATCGGCGCCAGAGTCACGTTCGGCGCGATGCGGATGTGCTCAACATAATATTCGGTGGGAAGGGCCTGGATTTCGGCTTGGGTCAACATGAATTTGGTATTTGGGGTGGGCGCCCTACGGGTGTATTTTGCCATATTCGGGCGCCCACGATGGGGCGCCCCTACGGGTGTATTTTGCCATATTCGGGCGCCTACGATGGGGCGCCCCTGCTTCAACAACCGTTCACACGGGGATTATACCATCACACGTTCGGGTTGTTCACCCAGAGCCCTTGGATATGGCGGATGGTGATGATCTCGCCGGTGTGGTAGGCGTTGTGGGCGATGATGCTCTGGACCATGGCGTGGATCGGGCCTGAGCCCGGCAACTCGGCGGCCAGCTGCTCAGGAGTGAGTTCGGCCACGGCCGCGGCGAAGGCGGCGTTCGCGGCCAGCGCCCGCTCGCGAGCGGCGATCCATGCCGCGTCATCGCTCGGGTCGCCTGCGGGTATCCAGCCGCCCCAGTCTTCGGCGCCGAGGTCGGCCGGCTTCACTTTTTCTCCCCGCAGCCTGCGCAGCGGGAGCTCGTTCCAGAACCAGACGTGGTTCACCACGGCCCAGACGCTGTTCATGCGCTCGCCGGGCACAGCTGCTGCCTGCGCCGCCGTGAGGCCGTCGGTGGCGGCGCTGAAGTCGGCGAAGGCTCCGTTCTCCGGGTTGCTGAAATAGTCGCTCAGGGCGGCGGCGAGATGCTTGGCCTCGGACATTGGCTACGCTCCTTCCCTATGGATTCTGCTCACAAGGCGAACTGTACTGCCGAATCCTGACAGGCTGTGTCAACATTGGCCCTGACTTGACATGGGGGCCTGGAGCATCGTAAAGTATCGAACACTTTACTGAAGGAGGCCGCCGATGGCGACGGCAGATGATGGCTCCGCCCCAGACGACCATCACCTCGCGCTGCTCTGTAAAGCCCTGGGCAACCCCGTGCGCGTCTCCATTCTGCGCTACGTGCTGCGTCACCCCGACTGTATCGGCAACGAGATCCTGCTCCATCTGCCCGAAGACGGCCCCCACGCCCAATCTACCCTCTCGCAACACCTTCGGCTGCTCCGCGAGGTCGGGTTGCTCGAAGCCTACTCCGACGGCGCCGCAGTCTGCTACCGCGTGAACAGCTCCAAGATCAACTGGCTGCAGGAGCAGCTCAGGGGCATGCAGGTTGAGCATTGAGAAGGCAGAGCCTTGCTCAATTACTCAACGGGCGCCGGGATCTGGGCGAGGATCTGGTTGATCACCGCAGCGGGGCCGCGGCCGCGCAGGCGCGCCTCGGCGCTGAGCAGCAGGCGGTGGTTGAGCACCGGCTCGGCGAGGGCTTTTACGTCGTCGGGGAGCACGAAGGTGCGCCCGTGGAGCGCCGCACGAGCCTGTGCTGTCTGGTAGAGGGCGAGCGAACCGCGCGGGCTGGCGCCGAGCTCGACGTCCGGGTGGTGGCGGGTGGCCCGCACCAGCTCCACCAGATAGCGGCGCACCACCGGGGTGACTCCAACGCTGCGCACCTCGGTCTGCAGGCGGCGCAGCTCCTCAGCGGGGAGCACCGGCGAGATCTCGGCCAGCGGGCTGGCCTGCTCGTAGCGCAGCAGGATCTCCTCCTCCTCCTCCTGGCTCGGGTAGCCCATGCTCAGCCGCAGCAGGAAGCGGTCGAGCTGAGCCTCCGGCAGCGGGAAGGTGCCCTCCAGCTCCACCGGGTTCTGGGTGGCGATCACGAGGAAGGGGCGGGGGAGAGGGCGCGTCTCCCCGTCGATCGTCACTGTGCGCTCCTGCATCGCCTCGAGCAGGGCGCTCTGGGTGCGCGGGGTGGCGCGGTTGATCTCGTCGGTGAGAACGATCTGGCCGAAGATGGGGCCGGCGCGGAACTGGAACTCACCGAGCTTCTGGTTATAGAAGGAGAGGCCCGTCACGTCGGAGGGGAGCAGGTCGGGCGTGAACTGGATGCGCTGGAAGCTGCAGCCAAGGGCGCCGGCGAGGGCGCGGGCCAGCGTGGTCTTGCCTGTGCCTGGCACATCCTCCAGCAGCACATGGCCCTCGCAGAGCAAGGCCACAAGCATCAGTTCGACGATCGACTCTTTCCCGACAATGGCGCGGGCGACCTCATCCTGGACGCGGGTGGCTAGATCACGTATTGTGGATACCCGGTCGGCGCTGATCTGCTGCACGAATATTTCCTGGGATAGCGACGAATAGCGGCCCCTATGATACGCGAAGGGCCGCCGATGTCAACGTGATATACTGCCGTCAGCAAGATGCCGGCCTACGTGGGGCGGCCTCCACATCCATCAGTTCTCACGAGGGGAGCCATGCGGCTGAGCGAAGATAAGGTCCGGCGCATCGCGGAACGGCTGCACGACGAACTGGCCGAGCGGGGTCTGCTGGAGTACCGCGAGCCGGCAGGAGCCAGGCCGGGCACGGGGCGGGCGGCGCGGGTGAAGGCGATTTACGAGTTCATCGTGGCCGACCTGCGGGTCGAGGAGGAGATCGACGCCGAGGTAGAGAAGGTGCTCGCCTCCTACAGCCGGGAGATCAAAGGCACCGAGCGCGACATCCTCTTCCGCAAGCATAA
>DAOUGF010000909.1:0-3390 GCA_034429295.1 Chloroflexaceae bacterium | reverse complement strand
ACAGCGCCAGGAGCGAGCAGAACCTGGCAGGCCGCCGCGGCCCACGGGGTCTGCCGCGCCTTCACGAGCACGATGGCCGCCTCGCAAGGGCCGACCAACGCGGGGTCGCTCACGGCCCGCACCGGGCGCACGCGCACCTCGCCCTCGCGCTCGCAACTGAGGCCGGCGGCGGTGATCGCGGCCACATGCTCGGCCCAAGGATCAACCAGCACCACATCGGCGACGGCGGCGAGGTAAAAGCCGATCACGCCGCCCATCGCGCCCGCGCCGACGATCGCTACGCGCATCGCTCGCTCCGCTCGTTCGTGACAAGGTGATCGCCCTCGCTACGCTCGGGCCAGGCGACAAGGGGACAAGGTGACACCTATCGGCGCCGTCAGGCTATCCCCTTGTCCCCCTGTCCCCGTCCCCTTGTCCCCTTGTCACCTTGTCACCTTGAGTCGCCCTCAAGCTCCCGCAGGATCGCCTCGTCGATGGGGAAGCTGTTCTCGGGGCCAGGGAAGGCGCCGCTGTGGATATCGGCCATGTACTGCTCGATTCCGGCGCGCATCACGGCGCCCGCGTCGGCGTAGCGGCGGCCGAAGGGCAGGCCGAAGCCGGGGAAGAGGCCGAGCATCTCGTGGGTCACGAGCACTTGGCCGTCCACGTCGGGGCCGGCGCCAATGCCGATGGTGGGCACGCGCAGGCGGCGAGTGATCAGCGACGCGACGGCGGCGGGCACGGCCTCCAGGAGCACGGCCCAGCAGCCGGCCTGCTCCATCGCCAGGGCGTCGTCGATCAGAGCGCGGGCGGCGGCGACATCCTTGCCGCCCACGACAGTCATGCCGCCGAGGCTGGCCGCCGTCTGCGGGGTAAGGCCGATATGGCCGATCACGGCGATGCCGGCATCGACGATGGCGCGGACGATCGGCGCCTGCTTCGCGGTGCCCTCGAGCTTCACGCAGTCCATGCCGGCCTCTTTGATGTGGCGGGCCGCGTTGCGCACGGCGCCGGCCAAGTCATCGGCCTGGTACGACATGAAGGGCATATCGCCGACCAGCACGGCCCGGCGCGCGGTGCGGCCCACGGCCTTCGCGTGGTGGATCATCTCGTCCATCGTCACCGGCGCGGTGCCGGGATAGCCGAGCATCACCATGCCAAGCGAGTCGCCGACCAGGATCACATCCACCCCGGCCTCGTCCACGATACGGGCCAGGGGCGCATCGTAGGCCGTGAGCATGGTGAACTTCTTGCGGCCCTTCCAGGACTGCAGCTCGGGAATGGTGAGCTTTGTCGTCATCGTTCTCTTCCTTTTCGACAGGTTGCCTGTACCGCGAGGCGATTGTGACGCCCTTACATCAGCGCGTAGACGAGCAAGGGCTCAAAGGCGAGGGCGGCGCCGAGGGCGACCAGGGAGGGGCCGGCGATGAGGGCGAGGGCAGCGCCGTGGCGGGCGAGGGCGGCGCGCAGGCGCCGGCCGGTGCCGATGGCGACCACGGGCAGCAGGAGCAGGGCGGCCATCAGCCCTGCGAAGCCCAGCACCAAGCCGGCGCCGACCATAGACGAACTGGCGCCGGCACCGAGCAGGCCAATGCCCGCCATGTACGGCCCGCAGCAGCCGAGGCAGTAGACGGCGAGGGCCGCGCCGGCGCCAAATGGACGGCGTAGCGAGGCGCGCCCGGTGAGGATGAGCCAGCGAGGCCCCTTGCAACCCGGCGCGGCCCGCCGCGGCAACACCCGCAGCACAGCCAGACCGAGCAGCGCCAGGAGCGCGCCGCCGGCCGCGCGCAGCAGGAAAGCCCACGGCGCAAGCAGCTCGCCCGCCAGCCCCACGGCGAGGGCTGCCGCCCCGTACACAGTGAGGAAGCCGCTCGCGAGAGCCAGCCCGGCCCGCCGCAATCCTCCCGGGTCCGCGGTAGCGGTCACGCCGGCGACGGCCGCCACCAAGGCTGCCGTGAGCTGCAGCAGGCACGGCGCCATCGCGATGAGCGCCGCCGGCGCTAGGGCGACGCTGAGGGCTGCAGGGGGACCAACCAGCTCGCAGAGCAGCGCGACCCGCGCGCCGCCGGGCGGCGCGGCCACGTCGATGCGGGCCAGCGCCGCGCTGATGGAGAGCGCCAGCACGGCTACGGCGCCGCCCCCGGCCAGGAGCGCGACGGGCAAACCGTTTCGGCGAAGGGTGCTCTGGAGCATAACGACAGCTCGGGCTCTGACTCACTACAGTGGCTTTGTGGCGCGCTGCCGGGCTCGGGGCCGACCACCGGCCGCCACTGTGGCAAGCTGCTAGTAGTGCAGTTCGGAAGTGGGTTGGGGCTGGGTGACGACCGACCAGGAACGACAGGCCACGGGCGGGCGGTCGTCGGTCGTCTGTCGTCTGTCGTCCCTACCAGCTATTCACACATGGAATGCTGTACTAATGCTCGAAGCGGAAGTGGCCCTGGATCGCGTTGTGACCCCGCAGGTCGATCCGCCAGCCGAGCTCGGGCACGCTGGCCGTGTAGTGCTCCGCCTTGGCCACGTAGGCGGGCGAGCCGGGGATGGTGGAGAAGATCGAGTTGTTCAGCGTGGTGACGCTGCCGTCGGGGCCGGTGTAGGGCGCCATCGCGGCATCTACCACATCGTCGATGCGCAACTCGCCGCGGCCGCCCTCGACAGTGAAGGTGATGCGGGCGCGCTTCCAGGCGATCACCTCGCCAACGAGGCGCGCGCTGTCGGCCAGGGGGCCACCGAGATCGCCGCGGAAGGCCCGTACCAACGCGTTGAACTGCTCCTCGGTGGCCCGGTCGTCGATGTAATAGACGGCGCGGAAGCCGCCCTCGAGGATATTGCCGGGGATGTGGGCCGCCCCCGCAAAGGTGAGGCCCGAGACATCAACGCCCTCGATCTCGCCGCTGTCGATCCGGTAGGCCAAGGCAGAGTCGCAGGTACCGTTATCGGGGTCCTCGCCGATCCAGCAGGGGCAGAGCACCCCGCAGTCGCACACCTCGAGCAGGCGTCCCTCGAGTCGATACGCCATGGCGGCCCTCCCTCTTCTGCAGCTTGTGCGGTGGGGCCATTCTAGCCGAGATGGCGACGGGACGTCAATGGGGGCGCTGCCACGGGGCTCACCTGCGCGGTGGGCTGCACCTGCGGTGCATGCGGAGTGGGCTCACCTGCGCGGTGAGCGGCAGCTGCGCGGTGCGAGCGTCTGCAGGCGGGCTCCGCCCCCTGCACCCCCGCCGGAGTGGGCGCTGCCCCCTCCAGACCACCCCCAAGCCGGAGGTGGGCTTCACCTGCGCGGTGGGCGGCACCTACACGGTGCGTGTGCATGCAGGCGGGCTCCGCCCCCTGCACCCCCGCCGGAGTGGGCGCTGCCCCCTCCGGACCACCCCCAAGCAGGAAGGCCGTACCGTGCCACCACCTGGCGGCGTA
>DAOUGF010000908.1:0-9349 GCA_034429295.1 Chloroflexaceae bacterium | reverse complement strand
TTGCCGTTGATCACCACCCCGCGGAGCTCATCGATCTTGTTGATGTCGATCAGCACGCCGGGGGAAGCCAGGCGCAGCTTCATCGCCGGGAGCAGCGAGTGGCCGCCGGCCAGGATCTTGGCCTCATCGCCGTGCTGCTGGAGCAGGCTGATGGCCTCGGCGACCGACTTTGGCGCAAAGTATTCAAAGGCGCTGGGGATCATGTGTCCTCCATAGCTCGTGGGTAGCTTACCGTTGGGCCGAGGCATCTGCTCTGCAAACGCCTCGGCCTGACGTTAGGCGTCCCGATCGCTTCTCACTTCCCGTGGATGGCCTTCCAGACCCGCTCGGGGGTCAGGGGCAGGTCGATGTGGCGAATGCCCATAGACGAGAGCGCATCCATCACCGCGTTGGCGATCGCGGGCGTCGAGCCGATCGCGCCGGCCTCGCCGATGCCCTTCACGCCCATCGGGTTGCTGGGCGAGGGCACGCCGGCGAAGTCGGTCGTCATCGACGGGATCTGCGAGGCCTTGGGCACCGCGTAATCCATCATCGTGCCCGACAGCAGCTGGCCGTTCTCGTCGTAGACCGCGTACTCGTACAGGGCCTGCCCGATACCCTGGGCCACGCCGCCGTGGACCTGGCCCTCGGCGATCAGCGGGTTCAGCACCCTACCGCAGTCGTCCATGCAGTAGAACTCGAGCGGCGTTACGTTGCCCGTCTCGGGATCCACCTCGACGACGGCCATATACGTGCCGGCGGGGAAGGTGAAGTTGGTCGGGTCGTAGAAGGACTGGGCCTCGAAGCCGGGCTCGAGATCCTCGGGGTAGTTGTGGGGCACATAGGCCGCCAGCGCCACCTCGCCGATCGACTTGCTGCGGTCGGGCGAACCCCTGACCGAGAAGGAGCCGCTCTTGAACTCGATGTCGTCGGGGTTGGCCTCGAGCAGGTGGGCAGCGATCCTCTTGCCCTTCTCGATCAGCTTCTCGGCCGACTTGACGATCGAGGTGCCGCCCACGGCCAGCGAGCGCGAGCCGTAGGTGCCCATGCCGAACTGCACCTGGCCGGTATCGCCGTGCACGATCTCGATATTCTCGTAGGGGACACCGAGCGTGTCGGCGGCGAGCTGGGCGAAGGTCGTCTCGTGGCCCTGGCCGTGCGAGTGAGAGCCCGTGTAGATCGTCACCTTGCCGGTCGGGTGGAAGCGGATCGTGCTCGACTCCCAGAGGCCGACGCCGCCGCCCCAAACCGTACCGACGATCTTCGATGGGGCGATGCCGCAGGCCTCGATGTAGCAGGCGAGGCCGATGCCGAGGTAGCGGCCGTTCTTACGCGCCTCCTCCTGCTTCTGGCGCCACCCGGCGTAGTCGAAGCGCTCCAGGGCCTTGTTGAGGTTGCCCTCGTAGTCGCCGCTGTCGTAGGTCATGCCGGTGACGACCTGACGCGGGAACTCGCCCTTGATGAAGTTGATGCGCCGGATCTCGGCCGGATCGATGCCGAGCTCATCGGCGCCCAAATCCATCAGACGCTCGATCAGGTACGAAGCCTCGGGGCGGCCGGCGCCGCGGTACGCGTCTACGGGCACCGTGTTCGTCACCACGCCGTAGACCTCGCAGTCGAGGGCGGGCAGGTCGTAGACGCCCGAGAGCAGCGTGCCGTAGAGGTTGGTCGGGATGAGCGGGGCGAAGGTGGAGAGGTAGGCGCCCATGTTGGCGTAGGTCTTCACCTTCAGCCCGAGCAGCTTGCCATCCCGCTTGAAGGCCATCTCGGCGTACGTGACGTGGTCGCGGCCGTGGGCCGTGGAGAGGTAGTTCTCGCTGCGGCTCTCGGCCCACTTCACCGGCACCAGCAGGTCCTGGGCGATCGCCGTGACGAGCAACTGCTCGGCGTAGAGGAAGATCTTCGAGCCGAAGCCGCCGCCGACATCGGGGGCGATCACGCGCAGCTTGCTCTCGGGCAGGCCGGTGAGCATGCTGATCAGCAGGCGGATGATGTGCGGGTTCTGGTTGGTGTCCCAGAGCGTCATCTCGCCGGTGCCCTGGTTGAAGTAGCCGACCACCGCCCGCGCCTCCATGGCGTTGGGGATCAGGCGCTGGTTCACCAGGCGCTGCTTAACAACCACCTCAGCCTCGGAGAAGGCCGCGTTGATGTCGCCGCCGCTGAGATTCCACTTGAAGGAGATATTGTTGGGGATCTCATCGTGAACCAGCGGCGCGCCCTCCGCGACGGCCTGCTCGACATCAACCACCACGCCGAGCGGCTCGTACTCGACCTGGATCTTCTCGGCGGCGTCGCGGGCCGTCCCAAGGTCGCCCGCCACCACCGCGGCCACGATCTGGCCGGCGTAGCACACCCGCTCGCTGGCGATCATGGGGTAGTTGGGCACCTTCTGCTCGATGCCAGGGATGGTCACACCGCAGGGCACCGGGGTGGCCGGCAGATCCTTCGCGGTATAGACCTTCACCACCCCGGGGTGGGACTCGGCCGCCGAGGTGTCGATCGAGAGGATCTTCGCGTGGGCGTACGGGCTGCGAACAAAGAACACCCGCTGCATGCCGGGCAGCCGCACGTCATCGACGTACTGGCCACGCCCGGTGATCAGGCGCGGGTCCTCGCGGCGCTTAAGAGCGCGGCCGAACATCGTCTCGCTCGTGGTCATCATTGACTCCGTGTCTAGGCGCTAGATACGTCTGCGAGGCGGATCATGGGGGGGGAGAGCCCTCCCTGGCCCCTCAGTCGGCGGGCACGGCCGCCATCTTCTCGGCGGCATAGCGCACGGCGCGTACGATGTTCTCATAGCCAGTGCAGCGGCAGAGGTTCCCCTCGAGGCCGTGGCGGATCTCCTCTTCGGTGGGGTTGGGGTTCTGCTTGAGCAGATCGGCGGCGGCCATGATCATGCCGGGGGTGCAGAAGCCACACTGCAGGCCGTGCTTCTCCCAGAAGCCCTCCTGGAGCGGGTGGAGCTGCCCGTTCTGGGCGAGGCCCTCGATGGTGGTGATCTCGGCGCCGTCGGCCTGCACGGCCAGCACGGTGCACGACTTCACGCTGGCGCCGTTCATGTGGACCGTGCAAGCGCCGCACTGGCTGGTGTCGCAGCCGACGTGAGTCCCTGTGAGGTTGAGATGCTCGCGCAGATAGTGGACGAGCAGGGTCCGGGGCTCGACATCGCTGGTGTACTGCTTCCCGTTGACTGTGACCGTAATCGTCGTCACGTTTTCAACCTCCTTGTTGCAAGAAGTGAGAAGTGAAAAGTGAGGAATGAGCAGTCGGGCAGCCTACTCTTGGCCGCCCGCATAACTCCACCTGCTCACTGCTCCCTTCTCATTGCTCCCTTGTCCCTTACCCCGTCACTTCCGGCGTCCGAGCAAATAGCCGATCAGGAACGCGAGGATCACCCAGGGCAGCCAGGGGCGCTCGTTGAGCAGATCCTCGACAGCGCCGCGGGCCACGTCGGCCTCGCTGAGGCCCTGACCGGGGGGTACAGTGATGGTGCGCCGTTCCCAAGTTGGGGCAGCTTGGGCCACAGTGGCGCTGGGCTGCTGGGCCTGTTCGGCCTCGGCCCCCGCCGCTGCGGATACGGACTCCACCTGTGGGGCTGCGGGGGGCGGCTCGGCGGGCGCCTCAGCGGGGGGCGGCGGGTTGCGGCGCTCCTCGATCTGCTGGGCGAGGGCCTTCAGACTCTGATTGATCAGCGTCTTGGCGGCGCCGTCCAGCAGGCGCTGGCCCACGCTGGCGATCGTGCCGCCGACTTGGGCCTCGCCGCCGTAGTCGAGGATCGTCTTGCCGTCCTCCTCGCGGAGCTTGATGCCGCCAGTGCCCTTCAGAAAGCCGTTGCTGCCTTTTCCGTCAACGTGAATCTCGTACGACTCAGGTGGAACGAGGTTGTCCAGCTTCACGCGGCCGCTGTAGATGCCGCGTACTGCCTGAAGGCCGATCTTGAGCGTGCTCTCAAACTCGTTCTCGCCGACCTGATCCAAGCGCTGACAGCCCGGGATGGTGCGGGCGAGCACTTCGGGATCATTGAGGGCCGACCAGACCTCCTCACGGCTGGCGTTGAAGGTGTAGTTGCCGGCGATCCTCACACGGGGCTCCTTTCACCAGGCCGCTCAAAGGCCCGCCGCGGGAAGCCCGCATGGCGTACACTGTGGCGACCGAGGCGACACACAGACGGGGACCGGAGAGAGGTGAGCGCGGGATGGGGTGAAAAAGCGCTGCGCAGGCCTCGTTGCCGGCTTCTGCCGATGCGCACACAGAGACAGCGCGCAAAGACACGCTATTCACGGATACTATGGGACAAACAGGCGGTGAAACTCCTTCCATCTATCCTAGCTGAACGCCTTTTGTTTGTCAAGGAACCGTTACAGGGCCAGGGTATGCTCTCGCTGGGGATGAGCGCGCCCGCCCCGAAGACCTGGGCCCATACACGCTCTGGGCGCTGCAGCGGCGCTGAGGCCCTTGTCGCCGCCTCCCACGTCTGTTACGATGCATGGCATGGAGCCACACTGGATCGAGCAACTGCTGGGCGGCGAGCTTCAGACGTTGACGATTGAGCCTGACGGGGAGGTGCGAGCGGATCAGCCGCCCCAAGGCGTGATCCTCTCGGGCGCCTTCAACCCGCTGCACGACGGCCACAAGGGGCTGGCCGCGGCCGGGGCTCAGCTCAGCGGCCTGCCGGCATCGTTCGAGCTGGCCGTGGTGAACGCCGACAAGGGCGCCCTCGAGCCGCCCGAGATCCTGCGGCGAGCGGCCCAGTTCAGCGGCTGGACCACGCTTACGCTGTCGCGGGCGCCGCTCTTCTCGCAGAAGGCCGCCCTCTACCCCGGACGGTACTTTGTGCTTGGCTACGATACGGCGGCCAGGATGCTCGACCCCCGCTACTACGGTGGGGTCGCCGGCATGAACGCCGCCCTCGACACGATCGCCGCCCACGGCTGCCGGCTGCTCGTGGCCGGGCGGCTGGTCGATGGGCGCTTCCATACGCTGGCCGACTTAGCGCCACCGCCCGAGTACGCCCACCTCTTCATCGCCATCCCCGAGGCGCTCTTCCGTGCCGATATTTCCTCCACCGAATTACGAAAGCGCAATATTTAGTTATGCCGTAGTCGTGGTATCATGCAGGCGCCCAGAGCCCGACCCGTGGCACCGCCGCCTCGAAAGCCAACTATGTCCGCCGAGAGCGCAACGAATCTCCTCTACCACCATGGTGCGATCGCCGTGGTGTTGTTGATGGCGCTCAACCGCTTTGGCATCGTGCCGGGCGGCATGTTCATTCTAATCACGGTCGGCACACTGGCCCGCTTGGAGCTGTTCAGCGTAGCCGCCGCGCTGCTCGCCGCCTACGGCGGGGTAATGCTGGGCGACAGCGCCCTCTATGGCGCGGGGCGCTACGGATTGGGCGTTCTGCTGGCACGGCGCATGCAGGGCGAGCGCTGGGCGCGGGCGCAGCGCGTGCTGATACGCTGGGGCATGCCGGCGGTCTTTTTCACCCGCTGGCTTGTGCTCCCGCTGACGATCGCGGTGAGCCTGCTCTCCGGCCTGAACGGCCTGAGCTACCGGCGCTTCCTGATCTCCGGCTCCCTTGGCAACCTGCTCTTCGTGCTGATCTTCGTCGGCATCGGCTACCGCTTCACCTACAGCTGGCGGAACATGCTCCACTGGCCGGCGGAACTGCAGGAGCGCTTCATCGCCGGGGCACCCTTCAGCTACGGCATCCTCGCGATCATCCCCCTGGGCGTGCTGCTCTACCGCGTGTTACGTCAGCGCTCGCGGCGGGCCGCCAGGGTGCCGATCGAGGAGCTGCGCGCCGAGCCCGATCCGCTGGCGTAGCACGCAGCCCCGCGCCGCGGGGCGTGTGGGCGCCAGCACATCAGAGGAAGCCTCTGCCGGCTTCTGACTGCAGATTTCTCTCGGTAGGCCCGTAGGGCCGAAGCATTCGCCCCGGATAGCGCCCGTACCACACGAGCGACCTGGGGCGAATACTTAGACCCTACGTTCCGAGGAACATATGTGGTTCTCTCTAGCTACGAGGATCTGAAAGATGAGTAGCGTCGATCATTTTGCGCCCTTCGAGGAGCGGATGCGCCGCGCGGGGCTTGAGCCGATCGTGATCGAAAACTTCCGCCACTACTACGGCGCGCTCGCGAGCGGGAGCAGCGGCCTGGTGCCGGAGGCGGAAATCGATCCGGTCGTTGGGCTGCCGCGGCTGGAGGAGTTGAGTCACCTGGAGGCAGCGGGGCGGGAGGCCCTTGGCCGCGTCGCGTTGCTCAAGCTCAACGGCGGCCTCGGCACGAGTATGGGCCTCGAGCGGGCGAAATCGCTGCTGGAGGCCAGAGAGGGGCTCAGCTTCCTGGATGTGATTGTGCGCCAGGTGCTGGCCGCCCGCGCCCGTTACGGCGAGGCGATCCCGCTGATCTTTATGAACAGCTTCAACACCGACGAGGATACCCGCGCGGTGCTGGAGCGCTACCCGGACCTGCGCGGCCCCATCCCCGAGATCATGCTCCAGCATAAGGTGCCGAAGGTGCTGGCCGATGGCCTCGGGCCGGCCGAGTGGCCCGCCGATCCCGACCTCGAGTGGTGCCCACCTGGCCACGGCGAGGTCTACATCACCCTGACCACATCCGGCCTGCTGCCGGCGCTGCTGGAGCGAGGCTACCGCTATCTCTTCATCTCCAACGCCGACAACCTGGGCGCCGCGCTGGATCTCGCCCTGCTCGGGTATATGGCCGCCGAGGATCTGCCCTTCCTGATGGAGGTGGCGGGCCGCACCGAGGCCGATAAGAAGGGCGGGCACCTGGCCAGGCTGAAGGCCAACGGCCGGCTGATGCTGCGCGAGGTGGCCCAATGCCCCGAAGAGGATATGGGCGCCTTCCAGGATATCGAGCGCCATCACTACTTCAATACGAACAATATCTGGGTCAACCTGCCGCGGCTCCAGGCGATCCTCAACGAGCACAACAATGTGATGAAGCTGCCGATGATCCGCAACGCCAAGACGCTCGATCCGCGGAACCCCAACTCGCCCAAGGTCTACCAACTGGAGACGGCGATGGGCGCGGCGATCGAGATCTTCCCCGGGGCCAGAGCGGTGGAGGTGCCCCGCAGCCGGTTCGTGCCGGTGAAGACCTGCGAGGATCTGCTGGCGCTGCGCTCCGATATCTACACGCTCGACGATCAGTCGCTCCTGCGGCGCAACCCCGCCCGCACCCTGGGTGAGCCGGTGATCGAGCTTGATCCCAAATACTACAAACTGATCGACGACTTCGAGGCTCGCTTCCCCGAGCCGCCCTCGCTGCTCCACTGCGCCCGGCTCAGCGTGGAGGGCGATGTGCGCTTCGAGCCGGGCTCGGTCTTCCGCGGCGAGGTGCACGTGCGCAACCGGGCCAGCGAGCAGCGCGTCCTGCCGCCCGTGACCCTCGAGAACGAGACGCGGGAGCTGTAGGTTATAGGCTGTAGTCCGTAGTCCGTTGTTGCACTGGTTCGCGGTGTTAGCGTGGGGCCGCTTCCTTGTGCCGCCCCCCAAGCTCGAAGCTTGGGGGGCGGTTTAGGTGTGCTGAGAGCTTGGGGGCACAGGTGCGCTGAAGGCTTGGGGGCGGCATAGGTGTGCTGAAGGCTTGGGGGCGCGGCTCAGCGGCACTGCGGTACGGACTACGGACTACTGACTACGGCTTAGGTGCGGTACGGATGTCGGACTACGGACTACTGACTACGGTCACCTGCAGCACCGCGACTGTCTCCTTGGCGCCGGACCGGGCCACGAGGCGCAGTTCCTCGCTCTCGGTGGGGCGGAACGAGCGCTCTCCGAGGGGCGGCACTGGGCCGAAGGGCGTGAGGGTGACCTGCTCGGCGCCCCGCACATCCCAGTAGATCGTCACGCTCTCGCCGGGGGCAACCGTCGTCGGGTTGGCGGCGAAGGTGGCGACGAGGGGGGCGCCGGGGGCGGGCGTGGGGATGGTGGCGGGCTGCGGAGGGGCGGGCTCCTCTGCCCCTCTGGCGAGGCGGCCGGCGAGGGGAAGGGCCAGGAGCAGAGCGAGCAGGGTGGCCAGCAGCAGAGCGGCCCGGCCCGTGATGAGCGCCCGATGGACGAAGCGGGCCTCGGCGGCGATGGGCGCGCCGGCCTCCGGCTCGACGTAGACCGTGAATGTGATCGGCGTGTCGGCGCCGATGAGCCGGCGTGGCGCTTCGATGGTGAGCGGGATATGGGCGGTCTGGCCGGGGGAGAGGAGAAGCCGCTCGGCGCCGAGTTCGTAGTTGAGCAGCCGGCCGCGGTCGTCGGCGCTGAGGAGCAGGGTGGCTGGGGAGGGACCCTCGTTGCGCAGGGCGATAGCGTAGTCGGCCTCGACGTAGCCTGCGGACGAGGCGGGCGCGATCTGGATGCTGAGGCGCGGCGCGGCGGGCGAGGGGCCATCGGGGGCGCGGCCGAGCAAGCTGGCGAGCAGCAGGTCGTCGTCCATAGCATCTCCACGCAAGGCGCGGCGTGGCCGTAGTATACACCGCTGCGCCGCTGCGGGTGCTGCCGTTTCCCCCCTGTCGTGGGGTGACCGCCCCTGGCGTGGGGCAGGCATCCAGCAAGCGCTCGCCGTGCAGCCGTGCTATACTTCCCGCGTTGGCGAGGTTCAGGATAGGGCGCGGGGCTGCGGCGCCCCGGCGGACTGGAGGCGCGTGCCATGAAGCGCATTGTGAGCATCAGTCTGGGCTCGGCCGCCCGAGACTACCGTTTTACCACCACAATCCTTGGCCGCAGCGTCGAGGTTGAGCGCATCGGCACCAACGGTAGTACCGCCCGCGCCGCCGAGCTTATCCGCTCCTTCGACGGCCAGGTCGATGCCATCGGCCTCGGCGGCCTCAACCCGGTGTTTCGCGTCGGCGCCGCTCGCTACCCCCACCGCGAGGCGCTGCAGATCGCCGCCCAAGCCCGGCGCACCCCTGTGGTGGACGGCGGCGTCCTGAAGGCGACACTGGAGCGTTGGGCCGTCGCCCAAGCCGTTCGCCGCATCCCCGGGCTGCTCCGCTACCGCAGGGTGCTGCTCACCAGCGGCATCGAGCGCTATCAGTTGGCCGCGGCCATCGCCCAGCACGAGCCCGAGTTGCGCTTCGCCGACCCGATCATCCATATCGGCCTGCCCTTCCTGCCCCTGCCCCGCACCCTGGAGCAGCTCGAGCTCTACGCCGCCACCACCCTACCGATCACCGCGCTGCTCCCCTACCGCGTGCTGCATCCTGTGGCGAACGGTCAGGAGGGCCACGACCCGCGTGCCGAGGCGCTCTTCAGCTGGGCCGACGTGATCGCCGGCGACTTCGCCTACATCCGCCGCTTCGCCCCCGCCTCCCTGGCCGGCAAGACGATCATCACCGATGACCCATCGCCCGC
>DAOUGF010000907.1:0-2780 GCA_034429295.1 Chloroflexaceae bacterium | reverse complement strand
GTCTCCACGGTGCGCGACTACGCCCCAGGCGACAGCATGAACCGTATCCACTGGCGCAGCACGGCCCGCACCGGCCGCCTGATGGTCAAGGAATTCGAGCTCGACCCGAGCGCCGATGTCTATCTGGTGCTCGACATGCAGGAGCGGACGGTGGTGCGCGACACGCGGGCGTTGCAGGCTGCGCGCGCGGAGGAGGACGAGCGCGACCGCGGCCCCTGGTGGACGCGCAAGCCGAGCGAGCGGCGGGACCACGCGATCGAGTTGGCCAGCACCGAGGAGTACGCGGTGATGGCCACGGCCTCACTGGCTCGCGCGCTGCTCACGCAGAACCGGGTGGTGGGTCTGGTGGCCTGGGGCCAGCATCGTGAGGTGATCCCGGCCGAGCGAGAGTCGCGGCAGCTGTTTAAGATCCTCGAGGCGCTGGCGGTGCTGCGGGCCCACAGCGCCCGCTCCCTGGCCGAGGTGCTGACAGCCGAGAGCCAGCGCTTCGGGCGCAACTGCACCCTGGTGATCATAACATCCTCGCTGGATGAGCGCTGGATCGGCGCGCTGCAGCAGCATCTCTATCGGGGCGTGCGGGCGGCTGTGCTCTTCGTGGACCCGCAGAGCTTCGGCGGCTGGCGGGACCCGGAGCCGACGCTGCGGCGCCTGGCCGAGCTGCGGGTGCCCACCTACCGGCTGCGCCAAGGCCAGCCCCTCCCCGAGGCGCTGCGGGAGCCGTTGGGGCTCAACGCGATCGCGGCGTAGACGAGGAAGGCTACCGCTAGTCGCCGGAGGCCGGTTGGGCCTGGCGCCTCTCTGGGCCTTGCCCGCGATAGAGGAGCGCCATGCTTGCCAGGAGCAGGGCGGCGCCGGCGATACCGAGGGGCGCAAGGCGCTCGCCGAGCAGCAGCACGGCCAGCAGCGTTGAGCCGAGGGGCTCCAGTAGCGTGACCGTGGCCGCCACCGTGGCGGGCACGAGGCCGAGTCCCCGCAAGTAGAGGCCGTAGGCGAGGGCCGTTGGCACGAGCCCAAGGTAGAGCAGCAGCATCCAGCCCGCGGGCGGGTAGCTCAGCACGAGGCCACCGGCGAGGGCGGGAGGCAGCAGCAGCAGCGCGCCCAGCGTGAAGGCGATCGTGATCGGCTGGAGCGGGTGATAGAAGGGCGCGACGAGCTTGCCTCCCAAGGCGACCAGGCTGTAGCAGAGGCCTGCGCCGAGCGCCAAGGCCGTGCCGCTCCAGAGCGCGGCACCGCTGGCTTGGGGCGCCCCACCCACCAGCATGGCCGTGCCCGCGACAGCGCCGACGAGCGCGAGCAGGGTGGCGGGCCCCAGCCGCTCTCGCAGGAAGAGGGATGCCAGCACGGCGGTGAAGATCGGCGCGCTGCAGATGTTGATCATCACAGCGGCCGCCACGCCGAGGCGCGGGATGGCGGCGAAGTAGCAGAGCTGATAGCCGGCGAACGCCGCCCCGATCAGCGCCATCGCCGGCAGGTGGCGCCGCTCCACGCGCAGGAAATCCGCCCCAAGGAGCGCGCGGCTCATCAGGAGCAGCGCCGGCGCCGCGATCAGCAGGCGCAGCAGGCCCACTGAGAAGGGGTTGGTGGCCGCCACGCCGTAGAGCAGGCTCACCGCGACCCCGATCGTCCCCCAAGTCAGCGACGCGAGGGTGATCAGGGTCAGCCCCGCGCCTCTCTCACCAAGTCGCTCAACCATCATATGCTCCGGCTCTCGCTTTGGTGTTGCATGAGCAGCTTATCATTACGCGCAGTCTACCAGCCCGCGGCGGCGGCGGATCTGCCCGATCGTGACTGAGTCTTGCCCGATCACGATGAGGGACGAGGAGCAGCGCTTCGTTCTTGTCCTTCTTTTCTATGCCTATGCCTCTGTTGACACAAATGCTATCATAATCCCATGCGCTAGACCATCAAGTCACAACTGCAGCCTGCAATGGTTCAACCAACCTCGTTCTTACTCCTTTCCTGCTCGCAACGGAAACGACCTACACCTGGTCTCATCCCCGCTATAGAGCGCTACAACGGCCCACAGTTTCAAGTTGTGCGGAAGTTTGCTAGAACGCATCCCGATGCGCAATCCTCGCTTGATATCGCGATCCTTTCCGCTCGATTTGGCATCATTTCGCCGTCCGAATGTATTCCTAACTATGATCAGCGTGTGACACACGAACAAGCGGTAAGGATTCGTCCGAGTGTAATGAATGCAATTCGGCAATATTTTCAGAACGCCAAGTATGAACGTTGCTGTATTTCGCTCAGCCGAGACTACTTGAAGATAGTTGCTGGGCTGGAAGAAATCATTCCACCGACCTGTGAAACAACGTATATCCGTGGCTCTCAAGGGGTGCGCCTGTCGCAGCTTTTCAATTGGTTATATGCCAACCAGACCCACCAAACTGGACGCAAGATCGTGAGTTCCGGGTATGCCCGTCTTCGTGGGGTCGACATTCATCTCGAAGCGGAGGAGGTTCTTGCTCGTGGGCGTCATGCCCTTATCTCGCAGTTGACGTCGCCCTCGGAACCGAAAGCCTGGTATGTTGTGGTCGATGGACACAAGGTAGGACCAAAATGGTTGGTTAGTCAGATTTCTGGCTTGTCAGGGCAGTTATTCAACACCACTGATGCTCGTCGAGTACTTGAGGCGCTTGGCGTTGAGGTATATCGCAGATGACTGACCCACAGCTTTCCAAGCGGCGCCTCACCGAAGCCGGTGTTCAGGAAGATCTCCAACGCCAGCCGCATTTGTTTGTTCGGCTCGCTGAGAACGCGTTGACTGTAGCAGAGAG
>DAOUGF010000906.1:0-6469 GCA_034429295.1 Chloroflexaceae bacterium | reverse complement strand
TTCGGGGGTTCCAAGGGGGCAGCCGCCCCCTTGGCGGGGAGCGCGAGGGGCGGAGCCCGCTCGCAGCACTACGCACCACGTAGGTCGTACTGGTTCGGGGATACACCCTCAACGGCGGCAAATCGGGGCAGCGCCACGAGGCACAGGGCGCGGGGCAACGCTCCGAAGCAGGGGACGCGGGGCAACGCCCCGCAGCGCGCCGCAGGCGCCCGGCTTGCCCTCCGGGTGCCGCCATGCTACACTCGCCCGGCCCGCGCCCTGCCTGGAGCATCTTTCTATGGATCTCGCCCAGATGACGATCCTCTTCCTCGCCGCGGCCGTCGCCGGCGCCATCAACTCGGTGGCGGGCGGCGGCAGCTTCATCTCCTTCCCCGCCCTGCTGCTCGCCGGCGTCTCCCCCGTCATCGCCAACGCCACCAACGCCACCGCCCTCTGGCCTGGCAGCGTGGCCAGCGTCGGTGCCTATCGGCGCGAGCTCGCCGTGCAGCGCAAGGGCATTCTGCTCTTCAGCGCGATCAGCCTCATCGGGGGCCTGCTCGGCGCACTCCTGCTGCTCCGCACCTCCGAGGCGCTTTTCGAGCGGCTCATCCCCTACCTGTTGCTGCTCGCCACCATCGTCTTCGCCGCCAGCCCGCGGATCACCCGGCTCGCCAGGCGCTACGGCGGTGAGGGCGGCCCGTTGGGGCGGCTCGCTGTGCTCGCTGTCTACCTCCTCGTCGCCGTCTATGGCGGCTTCTTCGGCGCCGGGCTCGGCATCCTCACCCTCGCCGTCCTCGGCCTGCTCGGCCTCGAGAATATCCACGAGATGAACGCCCTCAAGACCCTGCAGGCCAGCCTGGTCAACGGCATCGCCGTGGCGGCCTTTGTCTTAGCCGGGATCGTCGACTGGCCCATCGCCGTGCTCATGACCGCCGGCGCCATCACTGGGGGTTACGGCGGGGCCGCCATCGCCAGACGGCTCAACCCCGCCCACGTTCGCCTTGGCGTGATCGCCCTCAGCTTCGCGCTCACCGCCTACTTCTTCGTCGCCTAGCGTCTGTACAGCGTAGTTCGTAGTCGGTAGTCCGTATAGTGAAAGGAGCGTCACAATGCACCACACGATCGCTGGCGAGATCGCCCAGCGTGTGCGGCTTGAGTTCGCGCCGGGCGAGGGCGTCTGGCTGAGCAAGGGCGCCCTGATGGCATACTCCGAGGGTATACAGTGGCGGCCGCGGGTGCCCGGCGGACTCAGCGGCGCCGTGCGGCGCTCGCTGGCCGGCGAGGGTATCGCCCTCACCTACGCCGAGGCTCAAGGTGAGGGCCAATTCGCCCTGATCGCCTCCAACGCGCCGGGCCACATCGCCGAGTGGGATCTCGCCGATGGGCCGGTGGTCGCCACCCGCGGCTCCTTCCTGGCCGCCTGGGGCCCCTCGGTCGATATCACCGTGACCATCGCCCGCCGGGCTGGGGCGGCGCTCTTCGGCGGGGCGGGCCTCTTCCTCCAGCGTATCTCCGGCCAGGGCACCGTGCTGCTCCACGGCAGCGGCGACTTCGAGCGACGTGAGCTCGCCCCCGGCGAGCGCCTCATCGTTAGCACCGGCAATCTCGCCGCCTTCGCCGACAGTGTGGATTATGATATTCAGACTGTCGGCAGCGTCCGGCGGGCTCTCTTCGGCGGCGAGGGCATCTTTATGACCCGCCTGACCGGGCCGGGCACAGTGCTGCTCCAGAGCCTCAAGCGCAACTCGACGGCCCCCAGCAGCGCGGGGTAATCCGTAGCAGAGGAGGGAGTGAGGATATGGCCAACCTGAGCTTCGGGATCAAGACCGCCCCCCAGCACACCACCTACGAGGCGATGCTTGAGGTCTGGCGCGCCGCCGACGCCACCCCTATCTTCGAGCACGCCTGGCTGTTCGACCACTTCAACCCGATCCACAGCGATGTGACCGGCCCCTGCCTCGAAGGCTGGACGCTATTGGCGGCGATGGCCGCCCAGACGCGCCGTATCCGCATCGGCCAGATGGTCACGGGCAACACCTACCGCCACCCCGCTGTGCTTGCACACATGGCGGCCACCGTCGATATCATTGCGGGCGGGCGGCTCGACTTCGGCATCGGCGCCGGCTGGAACGAGTACGAGCACACGAGCATGGGCATCCCGCTCTACGCGCCCGGCGAGCGCATCAGGCGTCTCGGCGAGGCCTGCGAGCTGATCAGGCGCCTCTTCACCCAGCCCCTCGTTGACTTCGATGGCCGCTACTATCAGCTCAAGGAGGCTCGCCTCGAGCCAAAGCCGATCCAGAAGCCCTACCCGCCCTTCGTGATCGGCGGTAGCGGTGAGCAGCTCACGCTGCGCGTCGTCGCTCGCTACGCCGATGTTTGGAACTTTGCTGGCGGCCCCATCGAGACCTTCAAGCACAAGATCGCCGTCCTCCGGCAGCACTGCCAGGAGGTCGGTCGCGATCCGGCCGCGATCCAGATCTCAGTTCAGGTGCCCGTGAACTATGACGATCTACCGGGCACGGCGCAGACGGTGCAGGATTACGTGGATGCAGGCGCAACCCACCTGATCCTGAACCTGCGCTACCCCTACCCGGCCGACATCGTCGCCCGGCTGGCCGATGAGGTGGTGCCGCGGGTGCGGCCCGCCGCGGCGTGAGGTGTGGGGGCCCGCGTTCTGCCTCGGGGCACTGCATCAAATCACTACCACCTGCGCGGTGGGAGTCTTGTGGGGGGGCTTGCCCCCACGCCCCCGCCAAAGGGGGCCTCGCCCCCTTTGGAAACCCCCAAAGCCTACGCCTTTCCCCTGCGAAGGCGGCTGGCGGCGCATGCCCCTCAGCGCCGAGAGCGGGAGCTGCACAACCCGCTCGATGGCACCTGCCCCACAGCTTCGCTGCCCCCGCGTATCGTGGTGGAGGCGAAGTTGCCTGGCAGCGGACGCGGGGCGGGGGGCAAAGCCCGCCCGCATTCTCACCCACTGCGCAGGTGGTACTGCTTCGGGGCAGCGCCCCGAGGCGCGGCGCGGGAGCAGCGTCCCGACGCAGTGCGTGCGGGCACGCGCCCTGCCCCGCTAGAGGCGCACCGTTTGGGTGATGTGGCGGAAGAAGATCATGACGTTCCCGAGTCGGATGCGGGTCCGGTCGGCGAGCAGGGTCGGCGTGTTCGGCGCGAGGGGCGCATCGTTGAGGAAGGTGCCGTTGGTGCTGCCCAAGTCGGTGATCGTCCACCCGGCGGGATCGTAGCGCAGTACGGCGTGGCGCCGGCTCACGCCTTGCACGCTGCCCTGTACCACTTGGAGGTCGATCTCCGGCGGCTCGCCCGCCCCGCCGTCGTGCCAGCCGATCAGGTAGTTGCCGTGCTGCGGTTGCAGCCCGATGCGCTGGTTATTCGGCAGCACCACCTCGCAGGGCGGCAGGGATGCGCTGACCGGCCGCGTTAGCTGCTCGTACTCCTCCTGGAGTTGCCGCAGGTCGGCGCGCTGCCGCTCCAGCAGGACGATCGTGCGCTCCTGTTCCTCCTCCAGCGTAGCGATATCCCGCTGCTTGCGCTCGATCTCGGCGAGCTTGCTCAGGATCTTCTCGTTGTGGGCCAGGTTGGCGCGCATGCGCTGCAGGGCGTTCTCGCGCTGCGCCAGGTCGGCGCGGGCCTTCACCAAGCCGTCCTCGGTGATCCGGCGTAGCGCCTCCTGCATGCCCGGCAGGGCGCGCTCGTTCTGCACGATCCAGTCGCGCAGCTGCTTCGCCTCCTTCTCCATCGCCGCCATGGCCCGCCGCAGATCGGCGATCTCTTTGTCGAGGCTGGCGCGGTCCGTCATGGCTCTCTCCGCTACTACAAGGGCGCTGCTGCTTGTACTACGCCGGCGCGGCGCGCGAGGTTGCAGGGCGGGGCGCTAGGTGTGCAGCCCGGAAGCGGGCTGGGTAGGACCGACGACAGACGACAGACCACGGGCGCCAGGCTGCGGGCGGTCGTCGGTCGTCTGTCGTCGGTCGTCCCAACCAGCCGCTCACCTGTGGAATGCCGATTAGTACCCCTCCGGCGCCCGGTAGCGCTCCAGGTTCTGGAAGCGCGTCGTGCGCGCCTCGAAGCGCAGCGGGATGATGCCGAGCGGGCCATTGCGATGCTTGGCGATGTGGATCTCCGCGATGCCCTTCTTGTCGGTCTCCTTATCGTAGAGCTCCTCGCGATAGATGAACATCACGATGTCCGCGTCTTGCTCGATGCTGCCCGACTCTCTCAGGTCGCTGAGCATAGGCACGTGGCTCTGGCGCCCCTCCACGGCGCGGGAGAGCTGCGAGAGGGCGATCACCGGCACGTTGAGCTCGCGGGCGAGCGCCTTGAGCCCGCGGCTGATCTCGCTCACCTCCTGCACGCGGTTGTCGCTGCGGCGGCCCGACATCAGCTGTAGATAGTCGATCATCAGCAGGTCCACCCCGGTCTCCGCGTGGAGCCGCCTGGCCTTGGCTCGCACCTCGGTGATGCTGAGGCCCGGTGTGTCCTCGATATAGATCGGCAGCTCCGAGAGCACGCCCATACCCTCGAAGGCCAGATTCAGCTCGTCGGCCCGCAGGTTGCCTGTGCGCAGGCGTTGCATATCGATGCCGGTGTGCATAGCGAGGATGCGCTGCACCAGCTGGTCGCGGCTCATCTCCAAGCTGAAGATGCCAACCGTGGAGTTGGAGAGGAAAGCGACGTTGTAGGCGAGGGAGAGCGCCAGGCTCGTTTTGCCGACGCTCGGCCTCGCGGCGAGGATGATCAGGTCGCTGGGCTGCAGCCCGCCCGTGAGCTCGTCGAGGTCGGTGTAGCCGGTGGCCACGCCTGCCACCTCGCCCCTGCGCTCCTGGAGGCTTTCGATCTGGGTGAAGAGCTGGTTGACGACCTGCCCGATCGGCACGAAGTCCTGGGTGCTGCGACGCTGCGAGACGTTGAAGAGCTCTGCCTCGGCCTTATCGAGGGTGGCCTCAAGGTCCTCGCTCTCGTCGTAGCCCATCGCGCTGATCTTGCCGCCGGCCTCGATCAGCCGGCGCAGCACCGCGGTGCGCTCGACGTTGCGGGCGTAGTACTCGATATGGACGGCGGTAGGCACCTCGGCGGCGAGCTCGCCGAGGAAGGCTAAGCCGCCCACCAGGTCGAGCCGATCCTGGCGGCGCAGCTCGGCGGCCACGGTGGCGAGGTCGGGGGGCTCGCGGCGGTTGTAGCAGGCGAGCATCGCCTCGTAGATCAGGGCGTGCTTTTCGAGGTAGAAATACTCGGCGGGTAGCCATGCCGCCACGACGACGATCGCGTCACGATCGAGCAGGATCGAGCCGAGCGTCGCCCGCTCGGCTTGCAGGTCGAATGGTACGGAGCGATCCATGGCCCCTCCCGCTCTCCAGATCCCGTCCCCGACTTATCCCAAGCTTCTCCACAGCCGGCCCAGAGACGCGATATGCCGCGGCGTACGCCGCGGCATATCTGCGAACGCGCGTCCTCAATTGTAGCACGGGCGTTTCGGGTCTAGGCCTCCTCGTCGAGCGATTCGAGGGCGGGCACCTCAGCGGATGCCTCCGGCTCAGCCGGCGAGGCGGGCGCCTCGCCACTCTCGCCACCCTCGCCGGTGACAATCACCTGCACCGTGGGCTCGACGCCGCTCACCAGCCGCACCAGCACCTCGTGGGTGCCAACCGTCTTGATCGGCTCGTCGAGCTCGATCTTGCGCCGGTCAACCTCAACGCCGAGCTGCTGCTGGATGGCCTCGGCGATATCGCTGCTGGTGACCGAGCCGTAGAGCCGGCCCTGCTCGCCGACCCGCACGGTGAAGCTGACGCTCTTCCCGTTCAGGCGGGCGGCCACGGCCTCGGCGTCCCTGCGGGCGGCCTCGAGGCGCTTGCGCTCGGCGGCCAGGCGCTGCTCGGCCTGCTTGATCTGGCCGCGCGTGGCCAGCACAGCGAAGCCCTTCGGGATCAGATAGTTGCGCCCAAAGCCACCAGCTACATCTTTGATCTCGCCCGCCTTGCCAAGATGCTGCACATCCTGGATCAGGAGGACCTTCATCTTTGTACTCACACCGCCACTCCTCGCGTAGCTGTCCTGCAAAGCAACGGCGCATATTCTACCATAGGGCCGTCGGAGGCGTCAATCGCGGGCGCGGGGGCGCTACCGCCCCCGGCCACGTCGTGCCGACACCTGCAGCGGGGCGCTGCCCCGTGGCTGTACCACCTGCGCGGTGGGCGGAAGTGCGAGCGGGCTCCGCCTCTCGCGCTCCCCGCAAGGTGGCGCGCTACCGCTTTCGGGCGCTGGCCCGAAGCAGTACCACCTACACGGTGGATGGTCTTGCGAGCGGGCTCTGCCCCTCGCGCTCCCCGCCAAGGGAGCGCTGGCCCGAAGCAGTACCACCTACACGGTGGATGGTCTTGCGAGCGGGCTCCGCCTCTCGCGCTCCCCGCAAGGTGGCGCGCTACCGCTTTCGGGCGCTGGCCCGAAGCAGTACCACCTACACGGTGGATGGTCTTGC
>DAOUGF010000905.1:0-9774 GCA_034429295.1 Chloroflexaceae bacterium | reverse complement strand
TCGAGCACCCCCTGCATCTGCCCGTCGATCGCGATGCGCACCTCGCGCACCGTCGGAAACTGGGTGAGCGTGCGCGTGATCTGCGCGCGGATCTGCTGGACGCGCGCCGAGCCGCCGCCGTAGGCGCGCAGCTCCGGCGAGAAGTTCGCCGTGGCCACCCCGTTCTCGATCACCAGGCTGAGCAGCCGCACCCGCGGCCCCCACGACGGCTCGCGGCCGGGGTAGTTCAGCACCTCCTGCGGCGTGGGGATGGCGGTGGTGAAGCCGGCGAAGTTGCGCGGCCCCGGCCCCCACAGCAGCTCGCGCAGCGCCGCGGTGCCGATCGCCGGCGTCTCCGCCACCAGGCGCCGCTGGGCGGTGAGCTCCTCGCCGAGCAGGAAGTAGAGGTCC
This sequence comes from Chloroflexaceae bacterium, assembly GCA_034429295.1. Lineage (GTDB taxonomy): Bacteria > Chloroflexota > Chloroflexia > Chloroflexales > Chloroflexaceae > OHK40. Next base: position 9,384 of record DAOUGF010000905.1, on the reverse strand, counting down.
ACCCCGCGCGTGCCCGGCATGCCGTAGCTGAGCGCCCTGACCGGCTGGCTGGCCAGCACCCTGCCCGCGGCGTCGCGCAGCTCCAGCGTCGCCTCCGGGGTCGCCGGGATCGGCGGCTGGCTCTCGTTCAGCCAGTCCAGGCTGCCCACCACCCAGCCCGGGGCGCCGGGCTCGTCGGGGTCGGCCAGAACGGCGATGGGGCCGCTCAGCGTGGTGCCGTCGGCCCAGCGCAGCACGGCGGTCACCTGCGTGCCCGGCTGCCCGACGCGCGCCTCGATGTGCAGCGGCAGCGCCACCGTCTCGCCCGCCGCCGGCACGGTGATCGCCGGCGAGGGCTGCGGCTGGCTGGGCGTCTGGAGGGCGTCGCGGCCGATGTTGGCCCGCTCCACCTGCCACGCGGCCGGGTTCAGCGGGTCGTAGGTCAGCACCGTGCGCTCGAACGCCTGCATGGTGATCGTCCGCTGCTGGCCGCCCTTCACCGCCGTGGTCTGGAAGGCGCTGGTGATCGGCAGGCCGAAGGCGTGCAGCCAGCCGTTCGGGAACAGGTCGGCGCGGTTCATGTAGCTCCAGAAGAACGGCGGCACCACGTAGCCCGACGCCGGCTGGAGCCGCGAGTCGTACGGGACGAAGACGCCGCCCTGGACGGCCTGGACGCCGCCGCGGAACCCGACCGGCGGGGCGACGCGCGCATCGGCGCCGTGGCGCGCGGCCAGCTGCCCGTAGGTCACCGGGGTCTCGCTCACGCGGAGCTGCGGCGCGCGCTGCATGAGCTCGACGGTGAGCAGGCCGAACATGAACCCCCAGGTCGAGTCGCCGAACTCGGCGCGGTGATCCTCCAGGCGCGCCTTCTCGAAGTACTGCGCCGGCACGCCGGCGACCTCGACCAGCCCGCTGATCGGCGGGCCGAGGATCCGCTCGCCCTGGTAGCGCGCGTAGTAGACCCGAAAGCGCTCGTCCACGGCGGCCTGGGCGCGGGCCGGATGCGGCGCCAGCGCGTGCACCGCCAGCGCGAGCGCGCAGATCAGCGCCCATGTCGTTCGCAGCATCCACTTCCTCCTCACGCTCTCATGTGTTTTGCGGTGGCCCGGCCCCCGCACCCCCTGGTGGGGAATAGGAGGCTTCCATCTGTCTTTTGCGCCGCTCTGCGGCTGCGCAGCCGCAGAGCGGCGGGAAATATAAAGTTCCTCGGAGGGCCTGCGGCCCTCCGAACCTCCCCGCGGGAAGCAGCCCCGGCGCGCCTGCGGCCCTCCGCCCCCCGCGGCAAGCAGCCCTGGTGCGCCTGCAGCCCTCCGAACCTCCCCGCGACCAGCAAGACCCAGTGCGTCTGCGGCCCTCCGCCCCCCGCGACCAGCAAGACCCGGTGCGCCTGCGGCCCTCCGCCCCCCGCGGCAAGCAGCCCTGGTGCGCCTGCGGCCTTCCGAACCTCCCTGCGGGAATCAGCCCCGGTGGGCCTGCGTCAAGTAACCTCGGTGCGCCTGTAGCCCTATCGGGAAGATCTGCAGCGCGAAGCCAACCCGCCCGCGCTGGGCTTCGACCCACGCGGTGACCGGCCACGCCGCTGCCATGGAACGCCTCCCGCTGCGCTCTATCTCACGTCGCTGGTGCACCAGCGAGTATAGCACAGCGCGGGGCCTGTGGACCGCCGCGCTCCTCCCGCGGGACCGCTGGCGCGACGAAGCGGCCAGAGCGCCTCGGGTCAGCTCGGGCGCAGCCGCGCCGTCTCCGCCTCCAGGATCTGGATCGCGCCGGTGAGGAACTCGAGGATCAGGGCGCGCTCGCGCTCGCTGTACTTCTCCAGCAGCCCCGCGACCGCGCGCCCCAGCGGCGCGTACAGCTCCTGCAGCGCGCGCTCGATCTCGGGGTTGCTCAGCAGCTCGATGACCACCCGCCGCCGGTCGCTCGGCGTGCGGGTGCGGCGCACCAGGCCCGCCCGCTCCAGCCGGTCGATCGCCGCGGTGATCGCTCCGGTCGTCAGCCCGACGCGCTCGCCGAGCTCGCCGGCCGTGATCGGCCCGGTCTGGCGCAGGATGCTGTAGCACTTCACGTCCGTGACGCCCACGCCCAGCCGCTCCGCCACCGCCGCGTGGTACAGCACCGTGGCCGTGCTCAGGCGGAACCCGACCAGCTCGACGATCGGGTCGACCGCCGGATCTCCCAGGGGTCTTGACAGCTCGTCCATAGTGATTTATACTCCGAATATCTTGACGATCAAGATATTTGACTTTCAACTCTTTCGATCATCTAAAGTCTAAACCAAAAAGGAGGATTGCGCAAGATGACGACCAAGAAGGCGCTGATCATCGGCAGCGGCATCGCCGGCCCGGCGGCCGCCATGTTCCTCAAGCGCGCCGGGATCGAGGCCGAGATCTTCGAGGCGCAGCCGGCGCCCGATGACTACAACGGCCTCTTCCTGAACATGGCCTCGAACGGCCTGGGCGTGCTGAAGACGCTCGGCCTGCACACGGAGGTCGCCGCACAGGGCTTCGCCGCCCCGCACATGGTGATGTGGAGCGGCAGCGGCAAACGCCTGGGCGCGGTGCGCAACGGGGCCGCCGAGGGGCAGGGCGAGGTGAGCGTGATCATCAAGCGCGGCGCGCTGCACCGCATCCTGCGCGACGCAGCCCAGCGCCAGGGCATCCCGATCGCGTTCGGCAAGCAGCTCACCGGCATCGTGCAGGAGAGCGGGCGGGTCACAGCGATCTTCGCCGACGGCACGCGGGCGACGGGCGACTTCCTGGTCGGCAGCGACGGCATCCACTCGCGCACGCGCCAGATCATCGACCCCAGCGCGCCCAAGCCGGTCTACACCGGCCTGGTGAGCTCGGGCGGCTTCTCGCGCGGCGCCGGCATGCAGCCGACGCCCGACACCCAGCACTTCATCTTCGGCAAGCGGGCCTTCTTCGGCTACCTGGTGAAGCCGGACGGCGAGATCTACTGGTTCAACAACCTGGCCTACCCGGGCGAGCCGCGCCGCTCCGAGCTGGAGGCGATCGCGCACGACGAGTGGCAGCGGCGGATGCTGGAGCTCCACCGCGGCGACCAGCCGTTCATCCAGGATATCATCCGCGCCACCGAGGGGCCGATCGGGCGCTACCCGATCTATGAGATCCCGAGCCTGCCGCGCTGGCACGCCGGTCGCGTCGTCCTGATCGGCGACGCCGTGCACGCGACCTCGCCGAGCGCCGGGCAGGGCGCGTCGCTGGCCCTCGAGGACGCGATCGTGCTGGCGAAGTGCGTGCGGGACATCCCGCGGCTCGAGGATGCCTTCGTGGCCTTCGAGCGGCTGCGGCGCGAGCGGGTGGAGCGCGTGGTCCGCTTCTCGCGCGAGCGCGGCAGCAACAAGGCGGCCTCCGGCCCGGTCGCGCGCTTCCTGCGCGACCTGCTGCTGCCGTTCTTCCTCAAGCGCTTCGCCGACCCGCGCTCGCTCGCCTGGGTGTACTCCTACCAGGTCGATTGGGCCGAGCCGCTCGATTCGCAGGCGCGCGCGCTGGCGCTCGAAGAGCGCCTCGCCTAACGCGGTGCGGTCAGAGTGTGTTTGAGGGCGAGAGGGGTTGCGACCCCTCTCGCGCTCTCCCCCGCCGGAAGGGGCTGTGCAGCCCCTTCCGAACCATCCCCGCAAGGGGTGCCGCCTCCCGTAGCCCGCCCGTTGTCATGCCTCAGCACACCAGCCGCACGTCCGAACCGCATTGTCCGTTGCATTCCATCCCACCGACTGCTTGTCTCAGCCCAACTGGACATTGCAGCCCACCAACCGCTCATCACAACCACAACTGGGCATTGCAGCGCATCAGCCTGCGCTTGGGGCACGGGCATCGGTGGAGGTGGGCATGACAACGGGCAAACGAGCGGCGTACGCGTTCCCTTGCGGGTCCAGGGCCGCAGGCCCTGGCGCGGGTGGTGCAGGGCTCAGCGCCTGCGGAGCGCGCTCGCCGGCGGGCGGCGTCGACCGAGCGATCAGGCCCGCCGGCCGCGCCGCGGCTTGGGCTCAGCCGGCGGAACGACCTCGCAGTCGCCGCCCTCGGCGCCGAAGGTGAGGCCGAAGCCCCGCTGCAGGATGGCCCGCAGGGTCGGCTCGTAGAGGCGCTGTGTGATCAGCGTCACGGCCAGACAGCGCGCGGCGTCCGACGGGTCGCGCTCGACGATGGCCTGGCTCCAGTAGGGCCAGCGGCGCACGGTCGCCAGCACGATTTCTTCTGCCGGCCCCCGCAGAGTCAGGCTGAGACTGTCCGGCCCGTGCATTCCGAGCGTTGCCATTGGCGTGTCCTCTCTGTTCCGCGCCGCATTTGTCGCGGGGCTGCCGCCCCCGCTGATCGAGGCGCCGGCGATATGCTCACTGCGCGTGCCGTACATCGGCAGGCGTGTGCGATTGGTTGCAGGCGTGAGCCCAGATCAGCACGAGGGGCTCGTGTGGCGCCAGGTGTCGCACTCGGCCGGAGGGCGGTGCACGGCGGGCGCGAGGGAGGCTCGTGAGGACCGTGCGCCCAGTATAGCACAGGCCGGCTGCACGTGCCGGGCGGTCACGCGCCGTTTCGGGGAATTCTGGGGAGGGAGCCGGGGAGCAACTTCACCAGAGTGATGTGCCACCGGCCCGCACGCGGCCACAATACGTGCTATAGTATCAACTATCGGATAGCGCTCCTGGGCACATTGGCCCCAACTCCCCGAGCAGTTTGCTCGCTCCACTTCCCTGCCAGCTGCGCTGGCTCACGCCAGACCCACCCAAGCGTCGGTGACCTGCGCCTCACTCCGCTGCACCGAAGCCCGCCAGCGACGGGTCTCGCGACTGATGAAAAGAGTTTGCATTGACAGAGCACACCCAGCTTTCGACCGATGGCCTCTCCCTGCCTTGGTCGTGGTGCGCCCGCTGCCAGCGGGCATACCTCACCGGCACGTACCGCCTCGTCCAGTTTGCCGGAACTACCGCCCACCCGCGCCCGCCGGCGCTGAAGCTGTGCCCCTATCCGGGCTGCAGCGGAAGCCCCGCGCGCGATGGATGGCGGTGGGCGACGATTCGAGCGCGCTTCCCTGAGTTCCCGGAGCGGCCGGAGCTGGATATCGTCTACAGCGCCGCAGCCTGACGTCTTTGCGCAGGGCGGTTGGGGAAGCGCGCGGCTGCGTGAGACGAACCCGGCGACCGCGTCTCCCCAGTGCGTGATGGAGGTAGCGATGAGCGAGATGACTGATGGGATGCCCGACGCGTACTTCGATATCGAGCGCCTCGACGACGGGCGGTTCTGCGTTCAGCTCGTTGGGCGCAACAGCCCGACACGGAAGAGTTACGCGCCGCACCTCGCGGCCGTGATCGGGCAGATGGTGCGGGCCCGGCTGCCGGTGCGGACGCAGGACGAGGAGCTGCAGCGCATCTGCCGCGATCGGGAGCTCGAGCTGCTCGCGTAAGCGCCTGGCCGAGCATCTCCCAGGAGGGTCAGGAGGTGCTGAGCGGCGTGACGTCTGGCCCGGCCGCCCACTCGTAGGCGAAGGGCACGTCGTCGGCCAGCCCAAGCGCCGCCCGCACCTTTGCGACCGCGGCGGTTTCGGCGGCGTGCCAGTCGGGCGCGGCGACCGTCGTGTCGACCGGCGCGGTCTCATCGGGCGCCTCGCGCGTCAGGCTGTAGTTGATGACGCCGCGGACGTGCCAGCGAAACGTTGGGGGAGCGGGCTGCTCCGCGCTCGACCAGTCCAGCCCTGCGTCACTGGCGCGCGTGAGGACGCGCTTGATCTCCGCCGCGAGCGCGGTGTCGGCCGACGCGTGCGCCCGCACGGCCGCCAGGAGCCGCAGCGCGTCGCCGGCCAGCTCGGCGATGCCCGTCCCCTCGCCATCGCCCATGCGCTGCAGCAGCGATCGCTCGAGCTCCGCGGCTGCGACCGTCGCGGGCGTGGAGCGGTCCTGGGGCCGGACGCGCATCTCTCCGTCGCGCATCGGGGCGGCGCTGCGCTGCGACGCGGCCACCAGCAGCGCGTAGAGCTCAGGGCCGAGCTCAACGGTCCAGCTCCCGCCGTCGGGGTCGGAGATGGTCAGGGTCGTGTTGGACATCGTGTTCCTTCAGCACCCGGCGCGGGGCCAGCACGGTGCGCCCTAGCGCTCGGCGCCCCCCAGGTCTTCGGGCAGGATCTCCGAGTGGTAGAAGAACCACACGCGGCTGGCCTCCGGGTCGCCATCGATGCGCACCAGGCAGCAGTCGTGGGGCACGCTGATCAGCTGCACCACCGTCCCAACCGGGTCTCCCAGCCCGAGCGGCGGCCAGCGGTCCCGCCGGATGCGCACGCGATCGCCGACATGCAGCGTCTGATCCTCGACCCAGACGTAGGCGTCGTTCATGGCTGGCCCCCCGCGTCATCCGCCGCTGCGTCGCCCGCGTGCGCCAGCTCCTCCGCGTAGAACACCGTGCACGCCATATCGCCGGGCGGGTCCTCAACCTGCACGTGGATGTGCTGTCCGTCGACCGCCACAACGACGCCGGCGCGCCCGTTGTAGCCGTAGGACAGCGGAGCCCTTACGATCGAGACCTGGTCCCCGACGCGGAAGACCGTCTGCGCCTGGGCAGCTGGCCCATAGCGCTTGCGGCGCTGGTCATAGTGGCGCACTACAGCGCTCCTTGTGTCGTATGCTGCTCGGAGTGAACGAGGCGCAGGTAGGCCGTCAGCACCACGTGCGCCGCCTCATCCGCACATGTCAGCACGCTGAACAGGCCGACTGTGCGCACCGTCTGGACCGGCACCCTGTCCACTGAGTAGGTGCCGTCATCGGCCAGACCGATGGTCGCGACCCGAGATACGCGGGAGCCCCACACCGGCTCGTTGTAGACCGACAGCCGGATCGTGCGCATCGAGCTGTGTGTGTCACTCATCGCCGTGCGTCCCGACCCAGAAGTTGTTCGGCTGCACCGTGCGCTCGCTGCGGATCACCACCCCGCCGACATCGGCGTGGTCGGCGCTGTTGACCAGCACCAGGGTTGGCGCCGTCGCGAAGCGCGCGACGTAGGCCGCGATCGCATCCTGGATCTTCTCGGCCGCGCTCTTCTTCGGGCTCTCGTCGTACCAGACCAGATAGTTCATAGCGTGCTCCCTCGTGGGGCTGTGCTCGGGTACAGGCTGTGCTGCCAGCCTCTACCGCGCGCCGCGGAGACGTGCGGACGCCAGCGGCGTATCGCCGCAGGGGGACGCGGTGCGGGATGGAGGACATTCGCCAGCCGCGCGATCCGTATCAGGCGCCAGGCGATGCGAGCGAGCAAACTGCTCGGGAAGCGGAGGGTAAGGATACCCGGAGGATCTGTGCTCGTCACTATAGCACACTTTCTCCCCAGGCGCGGGCGGATGTGGCTCTGGCTTCGCGGGAGCTGTGCTCCTATCAGGCCGGTCGGGCCGAGCCGCTGGGGGAGCTTGAGGAAGCTTCGCCTCCCCGGCCCGCACTTCGCCGCAGAGCGCAGCGGGCCGAGCGGCGCCTCGGTGCCCGGCGCGATCGGGCGAGGCGGCTCCGCGTAGCACCGGCAGCGAGCTACCCCGACTTCCCCCGGCCTGCCGCGCCGCTTGGTGGTGGCCTGGTTCAGTGACGGGACAACCGGCGTCAGCTCCTGCACGTCGCGCTCCCGGCACATGCCGCCCGCGCCCGGCCGCTGCCCGTTGTCGCTCGGCTCCTCGACCTTGAAGAGGATCACTTCGCCCCCGGTGCGCAGGATGGTCAGGGGGAGACCCTTGCGCCTCGCCGCGGCCTTCAGCCTGTATGAGCCCGCAGCATCCGTGGTAGAACAGGCATACCTAACCGCCTTGCTGTGACCTGATTGGCTTTGACGCCCGAATCATGCCGCAGTTGGCGGTTTCGTATTTGTGCGGAATAATTACTCGAAGCTCTCAAGAGCCGGTGTGAAACGCTGAGCGGATTGGACGGAGGACGAGCGCCGCCACCGCCATTGCGAACGAATAAGCAGAGAGTACACCCTGCTTTCGTCCTGCGTCGCTCATCACCCCTGGGAGGAGGTGAACATGATGGAGCCGGGGACCGACATAAGCCAATCTCGCCTCGAAGTGCACCAGGCAGGCGATGCCTCGCACGTTCGCGAGCACGCCCACGAGCGCGTGCGCGAGGGCGTCACCATGGCGCTCTATATCAGCCTGTCGCTGCTGGCGGTGCTGGTGGCGCTGCCCTCGTCGCTCGACCCCGGCACCGCTGCGAGTCCGGCACTGACGATCTTTCTCACGTCAGTGGGCCTCATCCTCGCCCACACGCTGGCCTTCCGGCTCTCGACGCGCCTGGTCGACCACGGCCGGCTGTCGAGGGCCAACCTGGAGCTGCTCGGTGCACAGCTCGCCGGCGGGCTGGCCGTCACCGCCGTCGCTGTCATCCCCGTGTTGCTGATCGGCGGCCCGAGCGGCGTGCGCGTCGCCGAGCTGCTGCTGCTCGCGTTCATCGCTGTGGTCGGGTACGCCGCCGCGCGCTCGGTGCCGCTGAGCCGGCCCCGCGCGCTGATCTACGTGGCGATCACCGTGGTGTTCACGCTCGGCGTGCTCTGGGTCAAGAACCTGGTCCACCACTGAGGCTACGCCACCTTAAGACACCCCCTCATGCAATCCGCAAAACACGTGTGTTGTGCAAGGAAGCGATGGAGGACATGTAGATGCTCAGAATCATAAGAATCATCGCTGGGCTTATCCTCGCAGCACTTGGCGTGCTGTGGGTGCTGCAAGGTGCAGATCTCATTCGCATACAGCCGATCCTCTGTTTCGCAAATTGTGAACCGCTCGTCGGCGGCTCACCTACTTGGCTTGCTGTAGGAGTGGTGACCCTCGTGATTGGAGTGCTCTTGCTGCTACCACGTCGCCGCTCAACGAAGTGAAGTAACGCCAGAGCTGAGATGGTTTTCAGCTCAAATGTCGCAGCCCAACCACGCTGTGCAGCCAACACCGCTGGCGCGGCCGGAACCTGGGCGCGATGTACCCGCCAAACTACTACGGCCTTGCGTCGCAACCCAAGTTCCCGCAGGGCTACAGACTCCCCGCGCATTCGAGCTGGTGCCAATCCAGGTCGGCAGCACGCAGTTTGCCTGGTAGGGGCGTGCCTGCCGCCGCGAGTCCCGCTTCAGACACCCGCCAGCGGCGCGGCTGACAGCTAGGCGTTCGGCCACACGGTTTCTGCGTGAGCGACGGCGGGGTAGCACCTGAGCTACATCAAGCACAGGTAGTACGCGCTGGCAAGCCAAGCGCAATGTGCGCTGCTCCACCACGTCGCTCCCCGCCGGCGGCCTCACCGCGAGTTCGCTGCACCATCGCGAGGCCGCCCCCATGGAGGCGATGCGTTTAGGCGCTCGGCGACACGGCCTCGGGCGCAGTTGCGGCGGGCCGGTTCTTGAGGCCGAGGGCGAGCAGCACCAGCACTGCCATCACGCCGCC